>PKCN01000090.1 GCA_002862205.1 Planctomycetaceae bacterium
GCGGTTGGCAGATCGTCAAGATCGTCAGCGCGATAGCCCGGCGGTAATTGAATTTCCTCGAGTGGAAACTTGTCAAAGTACGGTCGGGGCACGAACCATGGTTCATGCGGACGATAGATTCCACAGGCAAGAAAAAATGGTTTCTTGTGTTGTTGTTGCAGTTGCTCTGAAACCCATTGCGATACCAGCCAGTCCCCTCCGTATTCTTCATCCGTCGCATCCAACGCTGCCCAATCGGTTTCCACATATTGCCAAGGACCGCCGCGGCTGAGATTGACGGGACGTTGCTCCGGATAAAGCGTTCGCGGAAACGGGTTTTCACTCTCCTTTTCAGGGTAATACTCATCCCATGATGCGGCATCAATGAAGTAGTGAAGAATTTTGCCTGACCCCATCGAGTGGTACCCGTTGCGTGAAAAATGTTTCGGCATCAGGTCGGCAGTGGGAAGTATTTCCCGCATCTTTTGCCGATTGTCATACAGCCCCGATTGGTTCGGCGCAATCCCGGTCATGATGGCAGTCCGGGATGGGTTGCAAGCCGGGGCGGGGCAGTGGGCATTGGTGAACAAGGTGCCCGATGCTGCCAATCGATCGATGTTGGGGGTGAGTGTTTGCGGGTGCCCCTTCAAGCAGCCTATCCAGTCGTTGAGATCGTCGACTGCAATGAATAATACGTTGGGGGAAGTGTTGCCCTGTGGTGGCTTTGCCGAGCCACTTCTGTCGTCCGCGGCAACAACCAGGGTGCCGAGAAACATGAGTGCCATGTACGTTGCATGCTTGAGACAGAAATTCAGCAGATTCAATGAACAGGCCCGGTGAGGAGGAGGGAGCACGTGACTGCGTGAGCAGCATTCAATTCGAGGTGCACACGGTTGTGCTGGTCAATCGAACCATTCGATGCCCATCACTAATTTCACAATCGACTGTCTAGTTTTTGTAAGTCTTTTCGCGTTCGTTGCCCTGCTTTTTAATGTCATCGCGAATTTTCTGCTTTGTCTTGTTCAAATGAGCAGGCCATTTGAATGTGGGCGCTGATTTGGGGTCATAGCCTTGCATGTGTCCCGTTAATCGTCGCTGTGGTTTGATGTAGGCAAGTTCGGTGGCACCAAACACTTCCTTGCAGATTGCGGCAAGTCCCGGATCATACTCAATCAGTTCTTTTCTGGTGTCGACGTGGTTGTGGTCATGGTCTGGAGGGCGATTGTTGTTGAACCATGATTGCACCCCCTCGGCAAAGTATTCTGCATGATTTGTTGATGCGTATTTGGATTGCCAAAGATCGTTTTTCATCGCTTGGTCGTAGCACCTGCGTAAACGGTCATCAAACGTTGGGTCCATATTCACCAAACCACGCAGGTGAATGTTGTGGGCAAACTCGTGAATCAGAATGTTTTCGGTCGAATAGGGATCACCGGGAAAGGCGAGTACATTCTCTTCGGCACAGGAGCAGACGGCGTCGTGACGGGATCCGCCCAGACCCCGCGCCCGGGCATCCCAGAAATCTTTGGGCCGCAAGTGCTTGTACTCGGGGATGTCTGATGTGAACTCATTGTGGCCGATCACAATCATGCGAGATCCGCTGTCGACCATGGCCTGGCGGATGTCCGGGCGTTTCTTCAGCATCATGTCAACAAGAAATGCCGCTTCTTTCAATGCGTAGTCATTCACTTCTCCCGACGAAACGATGGGGTATCCAGAGGCATGAATGTACTTCTTGTAGAACGGATCAAGCTTCATTGAGTCCGGGATTGTGGTCACCTGGTAATCGGTCGCTTGGTCATCGGTTGCTGGGGATTCTTTCGCTGGGGATTCTTTCGCTGGGGATTCTTTCGGCGGGGATTCTTTCGGCGGGGATTCTTTCGGCGGGGATTCTTTCGCAGCGGCCAAGGTTGCCGCTACCGGTGACAAGCTCGTCGAACTAACGCGACGGTACTGGCTGGTGGGATTCCAGACACGTTCCAGTGTCTGTTCCATGCGTGGATCGTGCTGGTGCAGCTCTGCACGCACGAAAGGGTAAAAATCATTGGTGCCAAAGAATGCTTCGGTTGTTTCTGCAAAATATTCCTGGGGATTATTCAGTCCATAGGCGCGTTCCATCCTTCCGTTGCCACGCAGAATTGACTCGTAACTGCCACTGGCTTTTGCCTGTTCGAAAGCCTGTCTGATTTCGGGGTGGTCAAAACCAAGAAACTGATGGTGGTAAGCATGTGCAAGTTCATGCAGCATCAACATCGGCATGCGTTTGTATTCTCTGCCAAAAATATCAATATTGGTAAGTTGCACGCACTCAACGAGCGCTGGATTGCGGCCTTGTTTTTGCAACCAGTCAGCACCGGGATGGTATTCTGCTGTCGGGCGAACTCCTTCGTAAGGAGGCGAGAGCCAAATAGGAACATCGCGGATAATTGCGAGTGATTCTTTTGGAAGGATGTAGGTCAGGTGTTGCAGTTGTCGCTTGATCAGGGTGAGTGCGGTTGCTGTTTTTTCGGGTTGCGCGTCTCGCAATTCGCGACTGATCCGAACAGGCCACCCTGCGATGCTGCGATTGCGGTAGCCCTTGATCCGTGCCCGGGGGTCGTTGGTGCGAATCAGTTCAGCAGTCAGTTGATGGTGGAGCCGCTTTTTGGCTTGTGCGTATTCTGATTCGCCGGCCAGGTTGTTCAGTTGTTGGGGGTCGCGTTTGAGGTCGTACAGTTCTTCGGCTGGCTTGGGTGCAAATGCCAGATCCGACCAAAGTTTGGCTTTGCCCTTGTTCAGTCGCAAGTATTGCTTGGTGGGCGAGGGGTCGATGTTGTGGGAGAACGCACCGGGTTCGGTGGGCCAAGGCGTTTGCGCAAAGTTGTATTCAGGATTCTTGTCAGCGACGACTCCCGTTTCCCAGGCATCAGGGTTCCAATTGGAAATGTAAAGGAATTCGGGAGTTCGTAGCGCCCTGGAGGGGTATGAATAGACATGCTTTTCAAGTCCGCTGAGCGCAAAGGTGCGTGTCGGGTCGATCTGCCCATTTCGATTTGCCTTGATTTGTGGCAGCAGGCTTTTGCCTGTCATCTGCTTTGGGACGCTCACTTGGCCTGCGGTCAGGAAGGTTGGAGCCAGATCACACAGAGAGACGAAGTCGTTGACGACACAAGGCTTGGTCTGTGCAGTGCCCCAGCGGACCGCCAGTGGAACTCGTGTGCCCATGTCGTACAGCGTCGCCTTGCAGCGTGGGAAAGGCATTCCATTATCACTGGTGACGACAATCATCGTGTTGTCCAGTTCGTCGATTGCGTCGAGTTGTTTGAGTATTGATCCCAGTTGGCTGTCGAAACGTTGGACTTCTGCCAGGTAGTCAGCGATGTCATTTCGGACGATCGAGTTGTCTGGCAAGCATGCCGGGACGTCGATCTTGGACAGATCGATGCCCGTTTTCTGGCCGATGCCGACTTCGTAAGGTCGATGGGGATCCTGTCCGCCGTACCAGAAACAGAACGGTTGACCTGGTGCTCGGTCCTTCAGAAATTCGTCAAAAGAAGGGTAACGCTCGCCGAAAGAATCACGATTTCGAAAGGTGTGTTTGCTAGGCCATACCCCTTTTCCAAAGCGTCCGATCTGATATCCGGCCCCTTTCAGCATTTCGGTGTAGACCGGAAAAGATTCACGCAGCGATCCGCCGAGGCTGTCACCTTCCTGCAATCGCCAGTGATGCTGCCCCGTTAAAATGCTGAGTCGACTTGGTGTGCAGGATGGTGTCGAAACAAAAGCGTTTTTGAACAGAGTTCCCTCGTTCGCAACTCGATCAAAATTCGGCGTCTCAATGGCTTTGAAACCAAGCACGCCCGCATGAGGCCATGACCAGTCGTCAGCAATTACCACGACAATGTTGGGGCGTGCATCGACCACGGGCTCAACCGTCTCTGACGCCATGGATTGGTGCGCAGTCAAGAAGCAGGAAGTCATGCCGAAGATCATGGAATACGTCACAGCAAGAGCGCTGGAACCCAGAGTCTTCTGTCGATTGATGGCGATCGCGTACCTTGCTCGGTGAATCATGGTTTTGGTATTCGCTAACTGGGCTGCTGATGGGCTGCTGATGGGCTGCGTTTTTGCAATGTCAGGCCGACAGCCTGCGTTGCGTACGTTCAGTTGTTCGTTGGCTTCGCGGCCCGGTTTTTACGGTTCTTGGGTTTTTTCGCTTTCGCAGGATAAGGCATGCCGTTGATGTAGTTCAGCCGATCATCGACATCCGCTCCATTGCTGACAGGTTGGAAATCTGAGCGTTTGACGGGATACTTGCCGTTGAAAAAATCCTTGAACCAAACCACTGAGTTCAGGGCCTCAGTCGCTTCCACTGAATTCTTCGTGGTGTTCACAACGTCGGTCAGTGTTATCTGAGGATTGACGGCTCCGATTCTGCCCAGAAATTCCGCTGCCCTGATGCGAACGATCTGTGACGGATCATTCAAAAGACCTTTTGCATCATCAGCCAATACGGATGCCTCGTCGGCAAACGCCGTGCACGCCATGGCAGCCCAGTATCGTTTCATGGGGTCGTCTGATGACATCGCAGCCAGCAACGCGGGTTTGGCTTTTTGAAATGGAAGTAAAGCAAGATCCGCGATGTCGACAAGTTCAGCAATTTCTTTTTTGTGTTGTTGTCCAAACAAGACGGGATCCTGCATGGCATTCTCTGCCAAATAACTCTCCGGATAGAAACTCAGGTCAGGCAAGCCTTTCACAATCACGCGAAGTCGTTGCCGTAGTTCCGTAAGCACTTTTGCATATTTGGGATCACCTGCCAGGTTGTTGACTTGATGAGGGTCGGTTTCGCAGTCAAACAGCATTTCATTCGGTTTTGAATCGAAGAACTGTTTTGCAGCACCGGTCAGCTTTCCAGCGTTGTATAAATCACGCCATTGAGCGAACGCAAGATTTTTGTATCTGTAGTTATTGTTGAGCCCATCCGGCAGATAAGGCTGGTAGTTGCGGATGTACTGGTACTTGCCTTTTCGTACAGAACGGATGAAGTCGTATTTTTCATCAAATCGATCAGCGTACCCGAATGATTCATCACGAGCATTGATCGCTGCCTTGGATACGTCTTTTCCAAGAAAAGGCTTGCCGTCTACCTGAGACGGAACCTCGACACCCGCAAGATGCAACGTGGTGGGACCGAAGTCAATGAAGCTGACAAATCCATCCAAACGTGTGCCACTGGTTGCCGGCGTCAAATGCTTGAAGTTTTCAGGTACCCGTACAATCAGGGGAACGTGCAGTCCAGACTCGTAGATATAGCCCTTGCTGCGAGGAAGCACGCCACCGTGATCACCAAAGTAGAAAATGAAGGTGTCTTCCAGCACCCCATCCTGCTTGAGTTGTTCCACGGTTTTTCCCACAATTGCATCAATGTCGAGCATGCGGTCGTGATAGCGGGCATGGGTGTAGCGAAACAGCGGTGTGTCCGGGTGGTAGTCTGCCAGCTGGATGCTCTCAGGGTCGGTTTTGGTTTTTTCGTTTTCGAAGACGCCGCGGTTGAAATGCAGGCTTCCTTCGTGGGACTGTGCATGGGACTGCATGTGAAAAAACGGTTGGTCCGATTTCGGTCGGTTTCTCCAGGATGCCGTACGGGAAGATGCGTCCCAGACGCCGGGCCCTTCTACTGCGTTGTAGTCTTTTTTGCTGTTGTTCGTGGTGTAGTACCCCGCCTCTCGCAGGTAAGCAGGAAACATCCTCAGTCCTTTGGGCATCGGAGCCATTGTGTAGCGGCGATGGTATTGAGTCCCGATTCTCGGACCGTAGCATGCCGTCGCGAGCGTGGTTCGGGCAACCGAGCAAACCGGTGCGTTGGAAAACGCGTTGTCGAAGGTCAGACCGTGTGCCGCCAACGCCTCGATGTGGGGAGCTTTTGCGCCACCCTCAAAGAAATGCTCCAGATAGTGAATGGAATTGTCTTCGGAAACAATCCACACAATGTTTGGACGATCTGCGGCCACGACCGTGGACTGGCAGGTGGCGATGCATGTGTTGAGTAGAAAAAATACGACCAGAAGTCGCTGAGGCAGGTTTGGGTTTTTCATCAGGCAGTAACGGGTAAGACGCGGAGATTGGGGAAGTGAGCCGGTTGTTGGCGGCCCTCTTATCATACAATGTGATGCGCTTGTGGCATCCGGAGAATGCACCTGCAGAGTGTTCCTTGGCCGAGTTCATTCCCTCAGACACCGCAAAGCCAGTGCACGCTGAGTCATGAAAAACGCGGTCGAGATGGCTCGACCGCGAGGCAAGTGCTTGGCTTTTGATGGCGGTCGCACACCCGACTCAACGCGACGCAGACGCAGTCGCAGTGAGTCAACGGCGATAGCATGGGCAGCAGGCCATCGAGCCTTTAGGGAAGCTGGACGGACTTCAGGGTCATGGGGCCGTTTTCAGCCTGAATCACAACCAACGCATGGGTGTCATTGAGCTTGTCGAGTTGGACCACACCATTGAGCGAATCGATGGTTTCATAACTTTGGCCCGCGACGCCACCATTGGAAACACGTTCGGTCAGCGCCTTTGCGTTTTCCATGTTGTCGGTGCTGATCTTCATCACGCCTCTGGCGCTGTTGGCCATCAGCACAAACGCTTTCCCGTGCTGGTTGTAAACGATCATGTCGAGTGGTCGGTTCCGGTTGCCCAGTTCGGCGATGGTTGTGCCTTGCACCCTGTCGACACTTGCCAGTTTCTTGATCGGTATCTTGACCAGAGGCGTGCAGGTGTAGCCGGCGAGCAGGCTTGGTTCGCCCCCAATGTTGAACGGAACAAATGTCTGAATCGGGGCATAGTCTTCGGAGCGACCATGGGCGGCGTGAAAAATCTCAACCCGGAAGCCATTCCCGGATTTTGTGAAAGGAAAGTCAAACTCCCGGACTGAGCTCGGGGCTTCACCTGCCGCAAGGCCGGCAACCAGAATGCGTCCTGCTGTGTAAGCAAGATCGGTGATCGAGTTGGATCGGGGATTGCTTTTGCGACGGCCTCGCTGGACTACTTTGTCTTCCGGAGCGTTGGGGAGGGTGACGGATGAATTGGCAATCTTATCCATATTCAAGGGAGATACTTTGCCATCCGGGCTTACTCGAATGATGCCCGATTTTTCTCCCGATGTAATCGACAGGAATGCGTTGCCTGTTTCCGGATTGACCGCCATGTCGGCGATCTTCACGTCGTCACTGTCTAACGCAGAAGAAATTTTTCCGCCCAGGTTGGCTACGTCAAACGAATTGCCATCTGTTTTCTCGTCTTCTGTATTGACCGCATAAATTTTTGCCGCCTTGGGGTCTCCAATGAACAGAATGCCCGATGGGCCAAACGCCAGTGGTCCACCTGATTTCAATTCAACTGTGCCACGTTGAAGACCATACAGCTCAGCGGCAGTGACCTTCGCAGGCTGGCTGCTGATGGTGAGGGTGGCGAGAATGGTGAGTGAGAGAAATGTCAGCGTTCGACGCATCGAAGGGTTCCTTGCAGAGGAAGATTGCAGTGGAGGGCAACGGCTTGAGCAGAGAGCAGCTGCTCGCTGGGATGCATAGTGTAAGGTTTTTTCCGGGCACTGCAATTTATTGGACGCCTTGCCAGTCGCCGGCCGGGCCCCCGGTTGGTGCGGCTGCAGGGCTGTGCGAGGGGATCAGTGGTGCGGACTGTTGCACCCAGGCGGCGTTTGGGTGGTGAGAAGCTTCATTGGGGAGCCGCTCGCCACTCGCTGGTGGTGATCTAACGCACAGAAATCACATCGCGATCGGTCAGCAAGGGGATAGGAGAGTACCCCGACAGGATGCTCCTGGTGTGACTTTGGCGGCTTACATGGCTTACATCGGCGCGATGCGGGCTGAGCCCATGTCGGTGGTGAGCACGACATGGGCGTCGAATGCCTCACGTATCAGTTGGTTTTTGATGTTCTGGTACTGGGGGGAGTCCCACAAATTATCAAACTCCCATGGGTCATTCGTCAGGTCATAAAGTTCACCGATGTGTTTGTCGTGATACATACATAGTTTGTGCTCACGCGTGCGGAACATGGTGCCAAACGTACCGCTTCCGCCCGTGAAATGCGGGTCCAACGCATCGAAGTATTCTGACCTTACAAATGGGCGGAGTTCGTTGGCAGGGGCTTTGCCCCGCAGAATGGGCATCAGGCTCCTGCCTTGAATCTGGTCGTGCCCCTGCACACCGGTGGCTTCCAGCAAGGTCGACGACATGTCGAGAAGTTCAACCAACGCATCACTTTGTAGTCCCTGTTGGAAGTGGCCCGGCCAGGAAAAGATCAGCGGTACCCTGACCAGTCCCTCATAGAATCTGCAGCCTTTGTACATCAGGCCATGATCCCCGAGGGCTTCTCCGTGGTCACTGGTGAACAGGATGACGGTGTTTTCGCGTTGACCTGTGGCTTCAAGCGTTTGGAGGATGCGGGCGAGTTGGTCATCAATCTGCGCGATCATCGCGTAATACAGTGCTTGCACACGATGGGCATCATGTTCTTGTGGTGTTCTGATTTTGTCCTGGAAATCCAAGGCAGCCAGTTTTGCCTGCTGCTCAAGATCACTGGGGCGGAAGTATGGCCCCGGCATGTCTTTGGGATCAAATTGATCGGCATACGTTTTGGGAGGGATGAAGGGGGGGTGTGGATCGTAGACGTTGAGATTAAGCAGCCACGGTGATGGTTCATGCTCGCGTTGCTCAATGAAGTCGATGGCGCATTGGCTTGCCCATGTCGTTTGGTGCATTTCCGGACAGACTCGTTCCGCGCTCTCCCTCATGGCATCAAGATCACCTCCCTGTTGACGCACCCACTCTGCGTAGTGGTGCCCCTCGGGCCAGTCATCGCGTGGGGCATGACTGAATTGCCAATAGTCAAAGCCATCGTCAATACGAGGCTCAGTTCGATACCCGGAGCTTTGAAGATGAAACTTCCCGACCATTCCACAGTGGTATCCGGCCTCGGCAATCAGTTTGGTAATGACTGGAGGGGTGGTTGGAAAGGATTCATTTCCATTGCGTGTGTTGTGCAATCGCGACGGATACATGCCCGTCATGAAGCTCGAGCGACTCGGGGTGCAGATTGGGCTTTGGCAATAGGCGTGGGTGAAGGCCACACCTTCTGCAACGAGCTGATCAATGGTCGGGGTTCTGACATGTGGATTGCCCAACGCACCGATAGTGTCAAACCGTTGTTGATCGGTGCAGTACCAGAGAATATTCGGGCGATCCATCGATGACATTTCGTGTTTGAGTTGAGTTGTTCAGTTTCTGGGATCAGCAGCCAGTCAGGCATGAGGAAGTTTTCCTGCTTCCCGCTGCGATGCTGTTTCGCGGTGAGGCGGGGCGGCTGCAAGCGATTACCAAGTCCCAGTCGGCTTGTCAGGGCTTGTGTCCCTGTCCCAGACGGCTGGCAGTCAGGTGGATTGCAGAAGAGCTCGAGAGGAATCAGTTTTCGATCGCGGTTTCATTCGCCGCGCGATTATTTTGCTCACGCAGTTGATTCATCGTCTCGATAATCGCTTGGGCTTGGCATCGAATGGCACCCTTGGCGTTGTCGGCTTTGAGTGCCTGAGTCCCACGGGTCTGGTATTTTTCGACCTTCTTCCACTCCATCATCCAGTTGTTTTGCTTGGACGCATCTTTGAGTGCTTGGACGGTAGCACCAAGTTTCTGGTACAGGTCAGCGCTGGGGGTAGCATCGTACCGACGATAGGGCCCTTTGCCGCCCATCATGATCGGAGCATCGGGTTCGGGGGTCCGGTTGCGGAGTAGCTGGAAGGATGTCGCGACAGCACAGATTAGCGTGAGCATGGTCGTCATGATCATCCAGCCCCAACTACTCATCAGCGCTGTGATGACGGTCGCCGCGGCGCAAAGCAGGGTGACACCGATCAGGATGGGAAGGATCTGGTTTTTCGCTCCGCCAATCACCTTTTTCTTGGATGGCTTGGTGCTGCCACGCGTGGTGGAAGCCTGAACACGTACCACAATCACCGTTGTGTTGTCTGAGCCACCTCGCAGGTTGGCCAGATCAACCAGCACGCGGGCCGCGAGGTCTTCGGGAAGACAGTCGATCAAAGCACCTATTTCTTTGTCGTCCACGAGCCCTGTGAGCCCATCACTACACAACAGAAACGTGTCACCCGGTTCAACCGGGAACGGACCTTCGATGTCAATGTCGACTTCCGCATTGGGGCCGAGTGAACGGGTGATGACGTTCTTGGGAATCGACTTGCCCCAAATACTTGTGTCGATGTGACCACTGGCTTCCATCTCCCAAACCAGCGAATGGTCGAAGGTCAGTTGCTCAAAAAGCCCCTTTCGCAACCGATAAACCCTCGAATCGCCAACATGCGCCACCAGAGCCCCCTCGGGGACCAACGCCAACGAGCATGCGGTGGTGCCCATGTTATGGAATTCAGGATTACTTTGGCCGCGATGGTGGATTTCGGTGTTGGCCTCCGAAACCGCGCTACGCAGGGCTTCGGCTGATTTAAGTTCTGTGTTGCGAAAGTAGTGCATCGCAATCTGCTCAGTTGCGATTTGGCTTGCCAGTTCGCCAGCGGCATGGGCCCCCATGCCATCAGCAACGACAAACAGATGGCCTCGCGTCCAAAAACGTTCCTCGGTCTTCGCTGGCAGGCTGACCATCGAATCCTGGTTGTTCGCTCGACGCATACCGACATCGGTAAGTTCGGCGAAAGCGATTCCTGAATTCCAGCGATCCGACACCAAAAACAACTCTTGCGACGGGGATTAAGGGGGGTGAAGGGTGGTTTGAAACCGTTGGCAATCCGACTTACTAGGGCGAACTGCTTGCAGCGTTTTCTGGTTGATTGGCTTGGCTGCAAATCAGGGGCACACGCCCCACACGTGAATTATAACCAGCTTGTGCGTTTTGGCGGGGGGGGGCAAGGGTGAACCCCGTGATATGCCTCGAGGAAATTGGGCCACAGGACGCAAAGTCGGCTCGATCGCCACATTTCTACGCAAAATAGCGATGGATTTCCTCGTTTTGCTTCGCCAGAGGACAAAACGACTGGTTGGGTCTCACGTTCATTGTCACTGATACACCGATCATTTAAAAAGCTCATTCATGCTCAGTTCCATCCTCGTTCCCGATCAGGCTGCTCAAGCAGCATTGCTGATCAGGGTGCTCAACCAGCATTGCTGATCAGGCTGCTCAACCAGCATTGCTGATCAGGCTGCACTGGGCAGCTGGAAAAGGTGTCGGATAGCGTCCGAGCGTTGGTCGCTTGTACCATTGGGGCGCAGGGGTTGCATGTTGGGTGATTCGAACCGGTCGGTTTGGTGCAGATCTGCCATGGATGAATAATCGTTACACCGATGCGTTGGCGAACAAAATTGAGCGCAATGACAAGCCAATCCAGTGAGTGGAAATCGCGACCGATCCGGCAACGATGCCGCTTGATCGGCAACGTCGCGGCTCAGATTGCAAAGCGAGCTGTGGAACTGACGCAGCTTTCAACCACTGAGCAGCGTGTTGATCCTGTCGAAACCATCACCGCCGAATTGTTACCGACGTGCAGTGCGCTTCGTTTCATTGGCCGTCATGGCAGCAGGGTACTGCGGACGCGTTCGTACAATGCACTCGGACGGCCTGTCTGGTTGTGGGGGGTTCGCAGCCGTGTGTATCGCAAACCACGGGGGCAAGTGCTGATACTTGGTACCTGGAACTATCCGATTTTTCTGCCTGGTGTGCAGGCTGCTCAGGCACTGGCCGCTGGTAATTCTGTTTTGCTCAAGCCAGCAGAGGGGTGCGAACAGGTCACGGCGTGCCTGATCGATGCGTTTTATGAGGCTGGTGTTCCAAGGTCCGAATTGCAAATATTGCCGTCCGACACACAGTCAGCGATGAACGCCATCGATGAGGGCGTCGATCTCATCGTGCTCACGGGAGCTTCTGAGACTGGGCGGAAAGTGTTGCGTCAAGCGGCTGAAACTTTAACGCCGACCATCATGGAGTTGAGCGGTTGTGATGCGGTGGTCGTGCTTCCTGATGCTGACATTGCACGTGTGGCAGATTGCATCATCTTCGGTCTAAAATTCAATGCGGGTGCAACTTGCATTGCCCCTCGCCGCATCATCGCCGAGTCGCGTGAGGCTGACGCGTTGAAAACGCACCTTGCCGACCGCCTCAGGCAAGCGGACTTGGCCAGCGTTCATCCTGCGGCCCGGGCTGCCGTTGCCATCAGCGTGCAGAAAGCCGTTTCCGCCGGTGCCGTTGATGTTCTTGGTGAGTTTGATGAGCAGAGTCTGCGGGACTCCGGCAAAATGAGCCCCTTGGTGCTGGACTGCGTCAAGCCAAACGACGAAATTGCTGCCGTTGACCTCTTTGCACCCGTGACCAGTATTTTGCGGGTGCCGAACATCAGCGAGGCGATCGGAATCGTCAATCAATGCCCCTATCGTTTGGCTGTCTCGATTTTTGGGGCCGGAAAACTGGCAGAATCGCTGGCGTTACAGTGCGATGTTGGTACCGTGTGCGTCAACGACTTGATTGTCCCCACCGCTGACCCGCGGCTACCTTTCGGTGGGCGAGGTGAAAGTGGGTTTGGGGTGACACGCGGGGAAGATGGGCTATTGGCAATGAGTGTGCCGGCCACGATCAGTCGCAGACACGGGAAATTTGCACCTCATCTGCAGGCTCGGCAATCCACGGATGCCCAAACCTTGCTCGGTGCGCTACAACTATTACATGCCGGAACACGAACCGAACGCTGGATGGGCCTCAGGAAAATATTTGGGGCAGTTCGAGGCGGAACGTTCGTTGATGCGGATCTACAGAATCAGGAAACGGTAGCTCCATCGCAGGAGAAGGAAAATAAACCATGATTGCATCTGATCGTAAGCAGTCTCACGTCGTCGTGATTGGCAGTGGGCTGGCTGGCTTGTCTTCGGCCTGTGTTTTGGCTGCCCGCGGGCATCGCGTGACTGTGCTCGAGAAAAACGACTGGTTTGGTGGTAAGGCTGCAGTACACCGCGATCAGGGGTACCGGTTTGACATGGGGCCGACGATCGTGACGATGCCAGGGATACTCCGCCGAGTCTTTGAAGAGGCTGGTAAGAAGCTGGAAGACTACATCGAGATGGTACGCCTGGATCCCCAGTGGCGATGTTTCTTCGAAGGAGATGGAAACAAAGGCGAAGAAAACACCGTGCTGGATCTTGTCTCCAACACGGATGAAATGGTGGGCAACATCGATCGGTTCACGCGATCAAGCTTCAATGGTGAGGGGTATCGGCGGTTTTTGGAAATGAGCAACGGCTTGCACGATGTCTCAAAACGCTTTTTCTTCTGGAAAAGCGTTGGGGGGCTGTCAGACACCATGGACGTGGCGGGATCTTTCTCCACGGCTGTCCTCAAAGACGTTTTGTCATTGCGGATGGGACAGAGTGTTGCATCGGTTGTAAGAAAACATGTGCCTGATCACCGAGTGGCACAAATGATGGACCATTTCACGCAATATGTCGGTTCCTCCCCCTACGCCTCACCCGCTGTCCTCTGCGGAATTGCACATATGCAAACCGAAGAGGGAATCTGGTACCCGATCGGTGGCACGCGGGCAGTGCCCGAAGCACTCGGTCGTCTGGCGGGTGAACTGGGCGTCGATATCCGCTGTGGAACCGATGTGATGAAAATCAACACTTCGGGAAAAACCGTGACCGGCGTCGTCACGGCTGGTGGGGAAGAAATCAGTTGCGATGCGGTCGTCAGTAATTGTGATGCCGTCCGAACGTATCGCGAATTGTTGGGTGAAACACCCCAGTCCACCAAGTTCCAGAAGAAAGATTACGAACCTGCCTGTAGCGGCGTTGTGCTTTACCTCGGCCTTGACCGGCGTTTTGACCAATTGTTGCATCACAATTTTGTCTTTTCGCGTGATCCCGAAGAGGAGTTCGACTACATCTACAAACGTGGTGAGCCAGCGCCGGATCCCAGTGCCTATGTTTGCGCGCCTGCGATTAGCGAATCACAAGTGGCACCCGAAGGTGGTGAGGCGTTGTACATTCTTGTACACACGCCGTATTTGCGACCCAACCATAATTGGAAGGAAATGTTGCCCAAGTATCGTGAGGTCATCCTCGATAAGCTGGAGAGGACCGCAGGTATGAGCGGGATCCGCGATTCCATCCGATGCGAGTCGTCTCTCACGCCGGAAGGTATTCACAACCGCTATCGCGTACTCAATGGCGCGATCTATGGTTTGGCAAGTCACGGCAAGTATCTCGGAGCTTTCAAGCCAGCTAACCGGCGCAAAGATCTCAGTGGACTTTATCTTGCCGGTGGTGCCGCACACCCGGGACCGGGCATGCCGATGGTTCTGATGAGCGGGTGGATTGCCGCAGACTCGTTGGATACTGACGCGAAAGCTGGCAAGCTTGCTGCAGTGTAGCCGGCATCAGGTTCGGTTACCCAAGTACGGATCACCAGCACGCCGTGACCTGCTGCTGAATCTCTGCCCCCGCAGGAAAGGCTCTGGGATCGTGGCTTGATTCTTGCCGGCGATCGGTCGGGGGGGCACCGTCCGATTCCAACAGCATCCGTGCACCCTGAAGTTGGCGGGTCGCGGTCGGGCGTTGCCACTGAGCAGTGTCATTTGGGCATACCACTCGAACACTCAGTATGCGTGCGATGCGACCATGAGGGGGCATGTTGATCGTCAAGCGGTTCCGCTTCTGTTCGGCTTGTTTGCCAGGATTTCCAAGCTCTATTTCGAAAACAACCGTTTTTTTCGGCCTTGCTGGCGGAGCGAGTCGCCAGCTCAAACGTGCGTTTCCCCCGTGCTGGGTCCGTTTTTCTGCTTTTTCCCAATGCTGTGCTCACTGGCGAATCGTTGCAATTCGCGGTTTCTTGCAATGGCGGGCTTGCCCTCCGGGCATAGTGTCGCATCTCACAGGAGATGTCGCCGATTCCTGTTCGGTTCATTTCCGTTCGGTCCAAATGCGTTCGGTCCGTTGCACAGCAGTTTTTCCAAAGAGGATGGTGTGGTATGAACAAGTTACTGAGTTACACGACCGCGTTTGCCGTCGTTGCCTTGCTGGCCCCAGCGTCGAAGGCTGCCGATATCGTTGACACCGCCGTTGGTGCCGGAAATTTCAAAACCTTGGCTGCTGCACTGGGTGCCGCCGACCTCGTAGAGACCCTCAAGGGCAAAGGCCCGTTCACGGTCTTTGCACCAACCGATGAGGCATTCAAAAAACTGCCCGAGGGCACAGTTGCTGGGCTGCTCAAGCCTGAGAACAAGGCAGCTTTGGCAGGGATCCTGACCTACCATGTTGTGCCCGGATCGGTGATGGCTAAGCAGGTCGTGGAGTTGTCGGGAGCGACAACGGTCAATGGTCAGCGGGTGGACATCCAAGTGGATGATAATGGGGTTTCTGTTGACGGTGCGAGAGTGGTGACGACAGACATCAAATGCGACAATGGCGTAATTCACGTCATCGATTCGGTTATCTTGCCGGCTGACAAAACCATCCCCGAGACCGCGTCGGCTGCAGGCTCCTTTGGAACTTTGCTTGCTGCTGTAGGCGCCGCAGGCCTCGCCGAAACGCTCGGTTCAGAGGGTCCATTCACCGTCTTTGCTCCTACGGATGAAGCGTTCGGAGCACTGCCCGCAGGTACAATCGAGACGCTGCTCAAGCCGGAAAATAAGCAGAAGCTGGTTGAAATTCTGACTTACCATGTCGTTGCAGGTCGCGTTTACTCACCCGACGCATTGGCCGCGAAGAACGCCAAGACCCTGCAAGGAACAACGATCGCGATTGCACCCACCGAAAGTGGAGCGAGCGTGAACAACGCTAAATTGCTGATCACCGACTTGGATGCCTCGAACGGCGTGATCCACGTGATCGACCGCGTCCTGCTGCCGACGGGAAAGAAAGTCGACGCCAAGAAGATGATCTTTGATGCCATTTCGACTGGCGTGCCGATGTACAACGCCGGGCATCATGAAGCTTGTGCGAGTCTGTACCAGAAGACGATGGAGCAGGTGATGGCCGCCACATCGGATTCCGAGATGCGATCCCACATGAAAATGGTGCTTACCGCTGTCAAAAGAGAAACCTGCCCGATGGAACGAGCTTGGACACTCCGCCGTGCAATGGATCAGATGTACGTGCGTCTGCCGTAGGGCGACTATGCTGCTCGTACGCTGTCGGGCGTGCAACGGACTAAATCAAAAGGCTGCGACCTCTCTCAGAGGTCGCAGCTTTTTTTTGTTAGGATTCATACCGGATCAGGAGTTGTGGTTGATCGCGGAAAAATCATTGGTTTAGCGTCTCATTGCCCCGTGGTGGTGGGAGGATTCTGTTTGCCTGAGCTGGGTTTGAACACCGTGAATCCTGAAAAAGAGTTGCCGATGAGATTGATTTCATGATTCGACTCGTCAACCAGCAGGTCAAACGATCCCTCGCTTGTGCCGCTGATGCGGCAGTTGGAAATCGTTGTGTTGTTGGTGTTGGCAAAGCGGACTCCGGATTCACACTCTGAGAGAAGCAGGCCGTTGAGAAGGCACCCCGAGCAACCCGAGAATTGCACCCCACCGCGGTCAGTGGCTAAATGGAACAGCGTGGAATTGGCGAGAATGCAATCTTTGCTGTTGGTAAAGCGAATGATCCCCGGGCGAACAAATTGTCGAGGATTGAACGTGTTGGTACTCACAACGATGCGTTGACTGTCTTCAATCGTCAAGTTATTGGGCATTGGGGCGAAGAACGTGTTTCCGCTGATGGTCACATCGTGACTGTGGCGGATGTCGATCAGTGTACTGGTGTCGCTCAGTACATTGCCTGTGATGGTGACTGAATTGATGGGGTAAATTTCTTTCCCTGATAAGCGGATGTTGGCACCTCCCGGTGCGATGGCATTGTCTTTCTTTGCTCCATAATTTGCGGCATGCTGAATCGTATTGCCCGTGATTGCGATTTCGGCGATGGATTTGGCTGCGTCGTCCTGCGAACCGCTGACATCAATCCAGATATTGGCTGTGTTTGTTGCGGTTGCCTTGTCAGGCATGTTCCCCTCAATGTCGCAACCTGTGACGTGCAAGTTGCGGACATTGCCGTCGCGAACCACAATTCCACCTTCGCGGTTGTATGAAATATGGGAATTGCTGACGTTGATTTGGTGAAGATTAACATCATCAAGATAAAGTCCGACGCCCGAATTTTCATAAAGGTGGCAGTCAGAGATGATGACATTGCGATTGCGAAGCGTGAGATGAATGCCATGATGACACCAACGAATTGACATCTGTTTCAGTGCTGCGCCCATGGTCTGGTTCAACTGAATCCCATTGGCTTGCGGGTGTCCACCCAGAATTTCGAATCCGCTGAAGATCGGCATTCGCTCGTTCCAAGTTTGATTCGAGAACGATTTGGGTGCCGCGGTGCCTGTATGGTTTCCCTGAACGGAAATCGCCGGGCCAGGACCGGTCATGATGACGGTTGAACCTGTCTGGGAAGTGATGGCAGTTGCACCATGTTTTCCAAGGTCGATTATCAGCGGGCGGGTGATTCGATAAAATTTCTCGGTCAGCACAATGCCGCCTTTTTGACTGTCAATCAGCGATTGCAGTTGTGGCGTCGAATCCGGGAGAGATTCGAGGTGGGGGACTTGTTCGATGGTTTTCTGCCATTGTGCTTGTTCTTGCGTTTGGGCTTGGGCTTGGGCTTGGGCTTGGGCTTGGGCTTGGGCTTGGGCTTGGGCTTGGGCTTGGGCTTGGGCTTGTTGGGGAGTGGAAAGCCCAAGGACGAGGGGGCTCAGAGTCAGCGTCAGGACTGCGGCGTAATGCATGATGATTGGAAATGGGGCAGTTTTGAAAGGTGATGGGCAAGATGAACTGCGAGTGGATGTGTCGCGGACGGTTCCGGCTGAGTATGATAAAGCAGTAGCGGTGCAGATGTTGCAGCCTTTTTGGGCTTGGTTTGGGGTTTGTCTGCCCAGCTTTTTATACGAGTCCACTCAGTTGCATCCGGGGCAATGATCTGAAATGAAGGGTTTCAACAATCTGGCGAAACCGCAATTGAACCATGGGTGCCTGTGCCTGATGGCATTGCTGCTTTTTTTGTCCAATGACCTCTCACTTATGGCTGCAGAGTCCGGGACGAATGGGGAAAGACCAGCTGAGACCGTTGCGGAGAAGGTGCAGGTGGTGACTGAGAAAATCAATGATCAGCTTGCGCTCGGTTATCGCGAGCAGCAGGTCGAACCTGCCGGTGCATGCGATGACCATGTCTTTGTACGCCGCTTGTTTCTTGATTTAGTGGGAAGGATTCCAACGCAGGAAGAGCTCAGTGGATTCCTGCAGGGCGGTTCTGACAGCAAAGGGAAGCGTTTGCGTTTGATTGATCAATTGTTGCAAACTGAAGAGCATTTCATTCACTGGGCGGACCTTTTCGATACGTTGTTGATGGGGCGAGCGGCAGATGAAAAATACACGCAGCGGCGGCAACACCAATGGCGTGCCTTTCTCGAAAATTCGATTCGGGTCAACCAGCCATGGAACGAATTTGTAGAAGAAATTCTTCTGGCAAGACCGGTAGAAGAAACCAGACGGGGTGGGAATTGGTTCTTGTACGAACGCAATAATGACTACCAGCAGATTGCCGAAGCAGTCGCGCCCGCTGTTTTTGGAATTCGCATCGAGTGTGCTCAGTGCCACGATCACATGCTGGTCGACGAAATCAAGCAATCTCATTATTGGGGACTGGTTGCTTTTTTTAATCGAGGGAAAAACGAGTATGGCAAGGCTGGGCCACAAATCAAAGAGAGCGCCATTGGTGGTTTTTCTGAGTTTGCCGATTTGTTGGGAGACAGTAGTCCCAATTTGCTGACCTTTCTTGAAGTCGATGCGGTGGCTGAGCAGCGTCCAGGGAAAGACAAAAAACAGGTTGATGCTGATGAGCTTTATGAATCCGGTACGCTTGAGAATGGGCCGCGAGTTCCAACCTTCTCGCGTCGTGAAAAATTTGTCCATGAGGTGGTGAAGGGGCATCCCCGGGTCGCGCGTGCTCTAGTCAATCGTGTCTGGGCATTGCTGATGGGACGCGGGATTGTGCACCCTTATGACGAGATGGACAGCATGCATGAGCCGAGTCATCCGGAACTGCTTGATTGGTTGTCGCAGGATTTCAGGGAGAATGGCTACAACGTGAGGCGTTTGGTTCGCGCAATCGTCTCCAGTGACGCCTATCAATTGGCTTCACGTCGGCCCGAGGGTGTCGATGACCCTGCGACGTTTGCGTATTATCTGGAGCGGTCGTTGACAGCCGAACAGTTGGCAAGATCCTCGCAAATTGCGTTGCTGGGAATCAATCATCGTGACGCAGGACTCAACGCCGCATTTCGACAGCAGTTTCCAGACCTGTTGCCCAATGAACAGATCGCAAATGTCAAAGAGTCACTGTTCCTCAGCAACAGTCAGAAAATTCATGATCTGTTGGCCTCCAGCAAGGAACCGGCTCAACTGATTCCGCGATTGGAAAAAATGACGACTGATCATCAGCGGGTCAACGTGTTGTTTGAAGTCATGTTTGCACGAAAGCCGGATCCCGATGAGTTGTTGATGGTGGCTTCCTTTCTCAGCAAACGAGGGGCGACGGCAGCGGCACTTCGACAGGTCGCGTGGTCGATGTTGACAAGCGCGGAATTCAGATACAACCACTGAGTGATTAAGCAGACCATGAAGACGCGTCATTTTCCATTAAATCGTAAGCCATCTGATCGCAGTTGCGGCAGCACGGAGCATACGCTGCACCGTCGTTTGTTTTTGCAGGGGGCAATGGCGGCAGGGGTCGCTTCGACGGGCAGTTTTAGTGGTTTGTTTTCCGTTCCTGCATTGGCTGATGTCGCAAAAAAATCGGGTAAGAAATGCATCCTGCTTTGGCTGTGCGGTGCTCCCAGCCAGTTCGAAACGTGGGATCCCAAGCCCGGTACTGAGACAGGGGGGCCGTTTCAGGCCATTGAAACCAACTTGCCAGGAGTGAAGATCAGTTCATTGATGCCGCAGTGCGCGACAATCATGGACAAGCTGGCTGTGATTCGCAGCATGAAGACTGAGCCGGGCGAGCATTTTCAGGGAATCGATGTTCTCACGCGAGGTGATCAACCTCGCCCACCCTTCACTCGCCCGATTCTGGGTTCGGTGATCGCTCAGCAGTTGGGGCAGCTTGACAGCCCTGTGCCACAGTTCGTGTTGCTCGATCCCTGCCCCGAGGGGAATGAGTTCAAGCAGTTTAAAGCAGGAAATTGGGCCGGCTGGTTGGGAGCTGAGTACGGCCCAATCAGAGCTGGTGGGAACTATTCCATACCGAATATCAATCGCTTGGACGAAATCAGCCAGGTGGACCACGCCGATCGTGAGGCGTTACGAAAATTTTTGAGTAGCAAATTTGAAAATGATCAGCGAAGCGAAGCAGCGGCGTCTCATAATGCCGCGTTCAACCGGGTTAACGGGTTGATGAGTTGCGCTCCGCTGTTTGATCTGAAGCAGCTACCGGAAAAAGATCGTCAACGGTATGGCGGTGGAGCGTTTGCACAGCATGCGCTGCAGGCCAGGCACCTGATCGAGAACGGGTCGACTTTTGTGATGGTCGCCAATGGGATGCCGTGGGATAACCACGTGTTCCAGCATGAAATGCACCAGATGCTTGTTCCTGAACTTGATAATGTCCTTTACCAGTTGGTGAGCGATCTGGAGGATCGTGGCATGTTGCAGGACACGTTGGTGATTGCGATGGGGGAGTTCGGCCGGACGCCCTGGCTGAATGAAGCTCGTGGTCGCGACCACTATCCCAAGGCGTGGAGTCTGGCCATGGCTGGTGGCGGGATTCGTGGAGGCGTTGTGCATGGAGCGACTGACCCTCTCGGATTCGAAGTGGTGGAGGGACAGGTCGACAATCGAAATCTGTTTGCCACAATATTCGAGGCGTTGGGGGTCGATCCGCATCAGGAATATGATCTGCCCGGTTTGCCAACATTTTATCGTGTTGAAGAGGACGCCCAACCCATCCGCGAAATTCTGGTCTGACGTTATTGCAATGGAAAAAATTGAATTAAAACGCACGAAAAAATTTGATTTGCCAAGTGGTGTTCTGGCCGTGGCCGTGTCAAAGGATGCGACGCAAGCAGTGGTCGGTTGCCTGCACGGTGTCTATCAGCTGAATCTCGAAACTGGAGAACATGAACGACTTTATCAGCACGACAGTTATGTCAGTTCGGTTGCCTGGTTGGGAGAACAGAAGATTGTCACCGCAGGATACGATGGAGAAGTATGCTGGTTTGATCTTGCCAAAAATTCCCGGATTCAACGTCAGAAAGTGCATGAATTCTGGTCGTGGGATATGACCCTCTCGCCGGACCAGACCCGTCTTGCTTCGGTCACGGGGCAGTACATCGCAGGTGGATATAAATACGAGCCGCAGGCAGAGAAGGAGCCATCCATCCGCATCCTGTCTGCGGAAACCGGAGAGCTTCTCTGGAGTCTTACGCATGTGCCACCGGTTCAGGCGGTAGCGATCAGTCCTGACAGCAAGTTTGTTGCTGCAGGGAATCTAATGGGTGAGGTGCGAATCTACGACCTCGATGACGGGACTCTGGTTGCCCAATGGACAACGCCTGATTTTACAAGCTGGGGCATCATCAAGAGTCATTGTTATTTGGGAGGGATTTTTTCGATGGAATTCGCTCCCGATGGCGAGCATTTGTTATTGGCAGGAATGGGACCCATGCGGGATCCGATGGCAGGGAACGGCAAGCAGCTTTGGCAGCGTTGGGGGTGGCGTGACAAGCAGCCTGCCATGATCGATCAGACACATGCGGGTGAAGCTGGTGAGGGTTTGATGGAGACCATTGCTGTACGCTCCGACACGAGCCATTTCTTGATGGGAGGACGACTTCGAGGTGGCGAGTGGAACGCAGCTTTATTCGATCATGAATCGGGTCAACGCGTTGCTTCACTGAAAACTGGATATCGAATGACTGAGGCTGTCTATCTTGGCGATGGAAAACGGGTCCTGCTGGCTGGCTTGAAGAGTCAGCCAAAGAAAAGCAAGCAGGGGAAGTTCGGTGATTTTGGACGCGTTGAAATCTACTCGTTCTGAAATGAGCAAACTTGCTGCTTGAGTCACACAATTGTGGCACCGAAAGTCGTGCTCTGAGGAAATCTATTTTTGCCGGAAGGCTTGGGATTGCACCAACGCGTGGATGAACGAGCTCACCTGATTCCCTCCGGGGCTCACCTGTTCAAGGATTTCGTCGGCCAGAATCCGGTCAGAGAATCCGTACGGTCTACCCAGTCCATACGCGATCAGTGATTCACAAAAACCACGGGCAAAGTCCTGCTCATGCTTCGCAATTTGGTCTCGCAGTTCAAAAAAGTTTGAAAAGTGTTGCCCGTTGGGAAGAACACCGCTGGGATCGATTACCTGAGGCTTGCTTTTTTTGGATTTTTTGTTGGGCTTGCGACTTGCGTTTTCTTCTTCACGCCATCTGCCTGTGGCATCGAAGTTGTGCAGGCCGAATCCGATTGGGTCGATTTTTCGATGACATTGCGCACATTGCGGTGCTTCCATGTGAGCCGTTTGGAGCTCTCTTGCGGATAGCGACTTCAGGCTCAGTCGGCTGAGTTGCGGTACGTTCGGAGGAGCCGGTGGCGGTGGATTGTGTAGCACTTTTCGCAGTACCCATGCACCGCGTTCAACCGGTGAGGCTCGCTCACCATCGGAACCCATGGCAAGGATCGCCGCCATTCCCAGCAAGCCGCCTCGGGGTGAGTTGTCCGGGACAGGGATGCGTTCAAATTCATGCCCCTTTATGCCGGGAATCCCGTAGTAATCCGCCAGTAATTCGTTGGCCACTATGTGATCAGATTTCAGTAGTTGGCCGAGGCTTTCCCCCTGCCGTAGGATGCTGTTGAAGGTCTCAAGGACCTCCCCGCGAGCGGCCATCTTCAAGCTTTCGTCAAACTGTGGATAAAGCTGAAAGTTGAATTGGAAAAAATCGAGTCGTTCCAGTTGCAGCCATTGATGTGTGAAGCTGCGTACAAACTCCATCGATCTCGGATCAGCGAGCAGACGTTCGGTTTCCTGCCGCAAAATGGAAGGTTTCTTCAGCTTTTCCTTGCTGGCAAGGTAGAGCAGACGCTGGTCAGGGGGGGCGCTCCAAAGCAGGTAGGATAAGCGGACTGCCAGTTCTCGATCAGTCAGTTCGCGACGCTCTGACGTAGCGTTGGGCTCCTGAAGATAGAGGAAGCTTGGCGAAGCTAAAACTACGGACAAGGGCGTCACTAACGCTCTCTTGAAATTTGCACCACTCGCCCGCTCTTCCTCGTAAAGTGAGACGAGTCGGTTCAGATAGGCATCAGAGGGTTGTTTCGCTCGAAACGCGCGGACTGCAAAACTGCTGAGAATATTCCGGGCCCGTTGTTGTTCGTCGTCAACTTTGTCATTGGGGAACAGACGATCGAAGCATTTGTTTGTCCGGTTTCGATTGATGGGGCCGATGACCTCAACCCAATCAACCCAGATGGCGGGTTCGGGCAGGTTTTGCCCCTTCTTACGAGCGGCTTTGAATCTGGCGCGCGCTGCATCGCGTGAGTTGGGTTGTCGATCGCGAATCCCGATTTTACGTTCCTTCGCATTACGGATTGTCAGTGGGAATTCGATGATCTGCGGCTGCTCGTAGGTTCCCGTGACCTTGTGATAACCACGCACCGTCATTTCACCAGCTCTTGAGCCAGGGTCACTGTTGCCGAATTCGATGTAGGAGCGTTCGGGTGACGCGCCAGGCATACGTCCTGTTCGGACGCGGACAAGGTATTCGCCTGGAGGCGCGTTTTCAGGCAGCGAACAATAATCCACCATGGCACCTGCCTGCGAACTGGTGAACACGACACCGCTGCGTGTCGGTGAAAAGTTGAGGTAAGCATCGAGTGCAGGAAAGCTTTTTTTGTACTGTCCTTCCTCAAATTTCACGCGACTGGCATCGATGTACCCAAACTCGGTTGGCGGTCGACCATCTGATTTTCGCCATGCCTCAGCAAGTTGGTGCCTTGACAGAAGTTGGCCACGTCGTTTCGTGATACTCCGATTGGTATTGATCTCGCTTTCGTGATGTAGGTCCACCTGCTTTTGGTTTGCGTTGGTGTCAATCAATGTGGTCAGCGCTTGCCGCCCAAGGCTCAGGTATTTTTCAATTTGGTCGCTGGAGATGTAAAGCGATGAACCCGATGTATCAAAATTGCCAGGGTCCGAATCGCTGGGTAATTCGCTCAGTTCGATTTCGACTCCCAGTAGATGGCGTATCGTGTTCGCATATTCACGCCGGTTCAATCGCCGCATCGTGATGACACCCCCGCTGTCGCTGAGGATCTGCCGAGCGACCACCATCTGCTCCGAGAGTGCCTCCAGAAAAGCTGCCTTGGATTCAGTAGACGGTTGTTTGGATTCTGCCGGAGGCATCTCACCCGAATTGATTGCATCGAGAACTTTCTGCCAACGCCCTGCAGATTCAGTGCTGTTGAGTTTGAAAGAGATCTTTTCAAGATCGAGTTGACCTTCTCTGGTTTCTGAATCGTGGCATTCATAGCAGTGGCTGCTCAGAAATTTACGATGAACCTCAGGCATTGACGCATCCATTTGGTTGGTCGTTCCCTGAAGGGGGGATGACGCTTGCCCAATGTCAGTGTCTTCTGCTTTTGCAGGCAGCACCAATGAGAAAAAGACGATGCTTGCGGCATTGAAGACATTCAGGCAGCGTTTGAGCGGGTGGCGGCGTTTGAGCGGGTGGCTGAATAGCAGCATAGGAGGTGGGGGGGGAATGCTGGGTAGGCGTGCTGTTTTGAATACGTACCGCAATGAGAATTTCTCAATTTGACTCGATGAACTTCCGCTGGCGGGTAAGAACATTTTTCGCGAGCCAACTCATGCTAAAGTTTAATCTCTGTAGCACCATCTGGCGATGTCCAATTTGCCGTGGAAGATAACCGTGCGGGGGGGCGAGTCGTTGTTTCCCGTCACGCATCCGTGGGAAGTTGTCAGGTTTTTTGTTGATTTGGCTGTGGGACTCAGCGCGGTGGGAGTTCATGTGTGGTTGATTCTGGCGACGTTCCGCTTCAATGCGAGGCGTGACGAGGTAGTTCAGGAAATGACAAAATGGATGAATCGTCTTTCAGAGGGAATAATATCAGAGGAAAAAATACCATGCGAAGCCCGGTACGTTTGATTGTCCTGAACACCCTTGCCGTGTTCGTGGGATTGGCTTGCGGTCCATTGACGGTTGCTGAAGAGTCTGAGCAGGCTGGGGTTGCCCAGAACGGTCAGGCGACCGTTGCATTGCCACTGAGGCGTTGGGACATGGCACGTCTTGGCACGCCTCCCCGTTTTCACTGGGTGGATTCAGAATCCGTCGTGCGTTCGCTGCTGTATCAGGGTGAAGACTATCAGGGTCATCCCACGGAAGTTTTCGCCTACTATGCCTCGCCCACGACGCTTGCTGGCAAGTTACCTTCTGCTGGCAAGTTACCTTCTGCTGGCAAATTACCTTCTGCTGGCAAATTACCGGGCATTGTGTTGCTGCATGGTGGTGGCGGAACCGCATTCTCAGAATGGGTCGAAAAATGGGCCCGCCGGGGGTACGCCGCGATTGCCATGGATTTGGGTGGAAAACGCCCCGCACCACCAAAGTTCGACATCGTCACGGGGCAGGTGGTGAAGCGGTTTGACTACATCAAAGAACAACGCACGCGTGTGGCAAAACCTGGGCCTCGGGATGATCACATGGCGAAGTTTCAAAACGTCAACGATGATCCAACCGATGATTGGCAGTTTCATGCGGTGTCGGCTGCGATACGCGCACATTCCCTGTTACGCAGCTTTCCAGAGGTTGATGCTCAACGGACAGCTGTGACCGGTATCAGTTGGGGCGGTTACCTGACCTGTTTGGCCGCAAGTGTTGATCCCCGTTTCAAAGCTGCTGTTCCCGTCTATGGATGCGGGTATCTCTATGACGGTGAGTCCGTTCAGCGACCGATGATTGACCGTTTGAGTCCCACACAGAGGGACGAGTGGATTCGCTTGCACGATCCTTCACGTTTTCTTCCCAGTTGCCGCGTGCCGATGTTTTTCGTCAATGGGACCAATGACAAACATTACCCATTGAAAAGCTATGTCCGCACTTACGAGCTGGTCACAGTGCCGGTGACTCTGAGGATCCAAGCCGGGATGAAGCACAGTCATGGGCACGGTTGGGCGCCCATCGAGATCGGTCGTTTCGTTGATCACCACCTGCTGCAAAAGCCTGCCATGATCGAGTTGGCAAAACCTGACTTCCGTGGTGATCGCGTGTCAGCAAGGTTCACGTCCCAGCAACCACCAGCATCGGCCGTATTGCAGTACACGTGCGATGATGGGCCATTGGTTGATCGCATTTGGGAACGGATGGATGCGACGGTGGCAAGTGGGCAGGTGTTTGCCAAGGTGCCCGAGGCTGCAACAGTGTGGTGTTTGGCGGTTACCGGGCAACGCGGCGCGATGGTGACCACCGAGGTGATGTTTCGTCACCCTTGAAGCGAGGAAGTCCGAGTTTCCCAGGGGTAGCAGCAAGGCTGTTTGTCAAATTTCCTCAAACGCCACTTCCCCGGCGACCAAGCACGGGCTGCTGTTTCAAATTCTGCCATGACCCTCGTTGATCTGCAGAATCGGCTCAATCGTAATAACTGAATCGCAAAACGGTGGAGCTTGTTGCCAAGGCTGTGCTAGTAGTTTCCATGTCACATTTCTGCATGCACTTTTAATTGTATTGGATCGCAATCATGGATCAATCAACCGTGCATCCAAGTTGCCTTGTTTAATCTCCCGTATAGGTTTTGTTTCGCGAGAATGAGACGTGCATTAGTGACAGGTGCCACCGGTTTTATCGGGCACCATCTGGTTCAGAGACTCCTTGCTGAGGATACGGCTGTGAAGTGCCTTGTGCGTTCGCAGTCTCGGTTCGCCAGGTTGTCGGAGCAGGGTGTCACGCTTGTTCGCGGCGATTTAACTGACGCCAATTCCTTGGCGGAGGCGGTGAAGGACGTTGATGTTGTTTATCATCTGGGCGGCCTGACCAAGAGTGTCCGTCGTGGTGACTTGCTGAAGGTCAACGGTGGGGGGGCCAGGAATATCTCCCGCGCTTGCTCACAACGCAGTTGCCCACCCACTCTTGTCCTTGTTTCCTCGCTGGCAGCCGCGGGACCGAGCTATGGTGCGGAGCCGCGCATTGAGACAGATCATGTTAACCCCGTTTCCCATTATGGACACAGCAAGCGGGCTGGTGAATTGGCTGTCATGGAGTGTGCTGTTGATGTGCCTACTACGATCGTGCGCCCATCGATTGTTGTTGGCGAACTTGATCGCGATGGATTTCAGTGGTTTCGCATGATCCGCAAATTGGGGATCCACCTGACGCCAGGATTTACCAATCATTATTACTCCATGATTCATGCTGATGACCTTGCGTCTGCTTTGATGCTTGCAGCCCAAACCGGTGAGCGTTTGACAGGGAGTGTCGAGGATGGCGCGGGGATCTATTTTGCAACGTGTGAAGAATTCATCACTTACGCCGATCTGGGACGGGTCATTGGCAGTAGTGTGGGGTGCGCAAAAACACGCGTCGTTCATGCACCGTTGTGGATGATTTGGGGGTTGGCCGTTGGGTGTGATGTATGGGCTCGTGTGCGAAAGAATCCTACCATTCTCAGCGTGGACAAAGCCCGCGAGGCTGCGGCCGGTGCGTGGGCATGCTCTGCAGCCAAATTGCAACGGCATACCGGTTTTGAACCGGCAATGACCCTTGAGAATCGCTTGCGCCAGACAGCGGATTGGTACCTGCAGGAAAAATGGCTCTGAGGCCGATAGTCTGGTAGCCGTGCCTCTCGCTGTAACTCGCTGTAACTCGCTGTAACTCGCTGTAACTCGC
>PKCN01000092.1 GCA_002862205.1 Planctomycetaceae bacterium
AGTTCAAAGCGGAGCAGGGGAACTCACACGCCCCACGACAGGGTGCATCCGGCGGAATTTCCTGACCTCATCAAGCAAATCCTCACAGCCCCTGCAAGGCCACACCTCCCGTTTTTTTTGCCAACTGAATCAAGTCCTCGTTATTTTCCTCGACGATAAAAACGTGCAACACGATCCCCTTGAGTTCCTTGGGCTTCACATTGATGCCGTGATCTCCGTCCGTCACGATAATCAGTTCAGGACGTTCAGCATCCACATCATCGACCACGCTCCGAATCCGCTTGATGCCTTCACGTAAGGCCAGATTGATATCGGTATCATCACCAAGGAAAAAATCGTATTCGAGGCGGCGGATCTCCTCCTGTGCCTCAGCGATCTCCTCCACCATGACTTGTTCGTGTACTCTGGAATCAAAAAAACTGTACCCAAGCACTGCTTCGCGTCGCATCACGGCGCGCAACCGATTCATCAAGATTGCCAGTAACTTGTAAATTCGTTCGCCCTGCTGCATGGACTTGCTGCGATCCAACATGGCATAAAAAAGTTGTTTCTTGTCACTTCGTTTGACTTTCTCGCGGACCATGAAGCTTTTCGTCGCAAGCCGGTAACGAAAGTACTTTGCCGAAGCAACTTTGATCGCCCACGCCGCGGGCGCCATTCGTGGCAACTCGTCATAAGACGTCATCATCCTCATGCGTGTCTGATCACCATCGGCAGCGGGGAGCATTTTTTTTTCGAAGCGGGGTTGAAAGGCAACGTATTCGTTGGCAACTCGTGAAATGCGCAACAATGCCTCCATGCTCGGTTCGGCCAGCAAACGGGACGCCACATTCAGTCGCCGTACGGACAGAGGGTGGATCTCTTTTTCTTCGGAAGCCTCACGTTTGCCGCCAAAACACTCAGAAAACAAGGAGGCGATCTTGCCCCGCGTGTCAATGTTCTCAACCAACTGAATCGCCGTCACACCCCGATCAACTGACATTTGCGAATGATCAATTTCATCTGACGGTTTCAGTTTGCTTTCCTCTGGCAGGCACTCAAGCAGTTCAACTTCATCTGCCTCAAGCCCACCCACTTCATCCAGAGCCCAATTGATCTGCTCGGCAATGCGTTCAGCGGGAATCCCTACAGCAAGAGAGCGTTTGGCTGTTGCAATGACTGCAACATTGGCGATCGCCCGATCAATTTCAGTACGCCCATGAATTTTCTCAAAGTCGATTGCACCGAGCAACAATGAGAGGCGATGGTACAACTCGGCATCACGGGCGGAGCGTTGCAGGTAATCATCCAGCAATCGCCAGAACTTCCACATCCGCATGCGATAAGTCAGGCGAGTTCGGCGTTCAATTTCATTCTTTCCGGCCAGTTTCCCCTCATCCACCAGGTGAACGCCGTCCCAAATGATAGGAAGCGGCAAATGTTGCATCCCGATCGCGTCAAGTTTCTTGACCACTTCCAGTGAGTTGATCTGCTCTCGCCGCTCACTCATTTCCGGATAGGTCACGTGGGTATGAAACCGGACAAATTCCCGGTAGCGGCGATCGACTCGGATGCGTTCCACTGGCATCATCTCCCCGCTTCTATTTCGCTGGCGAGTTCGTCAACCCGTTTTTCAGAGAGTCGTTGCCATTGCTGCAGTTTAGGATCAGAAACCTGCAGATATTCCAATTCATGCTTGAGCGCATCAATGCTGCTCATCAATTCCAGCATTTCAGAGATGGCCCGATCATTCATTTCCAACCGGGCGTCTTCCTCCAGCCCGCTGGCCTTTTCAAAGATTTCATTGATGGACAACATTTTGCCATGCAATTTTTCCGTACGTTCATCGATGTCGCTGAGCAGGACTTCAACGCCACCTTCGAGCAAGGCGGACCTGACCAGGCCTTCGACATCCCGTTTGTACGACTCCATTCCCTGAACATTCCTGATGGTCAGGATGTCTTCGACGATCATTTTCTTGCGACCATGCCGCCCAACACTGTTGCCGGCAAGTCGCAATCCGCCCAAAGCGATCCGAGGCGACACCTGAAAACCACTTTCGCGATCATCATTCAGATTCGCAATCACATGAGCATAGATCCGATGCAATTTCCGTTTATGGGAACTGGCATTCGGATTTGCGATCCGAAACAGCTCTTCGTAGTCACCCTGTTCATATGATGGCCAACGCACTTCCAACTGCAGCGGAAACCGCTCCAGCAGCGCCTTGACCGCGTCACTGTCCTTGGCGAACTGGCGTGGGTCCTTGTTGGTGCAAGCGATGATCACTTTAGACTTCATCTCTACCGGCGTACTTCCATTCATGAAAGTGCGTCGGGTAAGGACATCCTTCAGGGGCAGCAAAGCCTGCGAAGATGCATCGAGAATTTCTTCCAACACCACCACTTCGTAAGGCAGAAAAGACCGGGCAGTATCATACTCAAGACAGACATCCAGCTTTGCAATATTAGGCCCCCCCCAGAGCCGATCCTCACTCATCCCTTCACCGAAAGACTGCAGAAAAATCTGTTCTTCGGAATACCCCATGCTTCGCAATGCGGCCATCACCATTTCCGACTTACCGTGACCTCCCGGTCCCCACAGCAGGACATTGCAAGGCTGAAAGAAACCATGGGTCAAAACCTGAACAATTTCGTGGCAGTGGATAAAACGCGACTTCAACGTTCGCGCGGTCAGTTCAGGAATCGCCGAACGTGGTGCCTTCAACGGCCCTTCGTCCCGACTGCTGAAATCTCCGTCTCCCAGTTGTATGAAAAACTTTTCATCTGATGGTAAACGTCGCTCAATCTTGCGAGGCAGGTCAGCTGTATACGACTGCATGCCCTGCACAAAGCGAATGCTCTGAAATGCATCAGCGACAATGCAATCATCACCCCTGATTTTGGCAGTATTCGAAACCACCTCCAGCGACTGCAATGCCATTCTGGGTGACATCACAAACGTCTTGGTTTCATTCAGGCCAGCAATGACTGCCGACAACAAACGATGCAACTCTCTGCCACCCCGCGTTGCATCGGGCCTCACTTTGGCAAATAGCTCGGCATAATTCTTCTGCTCATAACTGGGCCAACGAACCTCTTTCTGCAACAGGAAACGTTCCATCAAAGCCTGCACCGCATCATTACCATCCCCAAACTCGCGGGGATCCTTGTTGGTGCAGGCGATCACAACCTTGGCCGACAGTGGAACGCGATCAGGTCCATTCATGAACACGCGTCGGGTCAGCACATCCTTCAAAGGCAATAGCGACTGAGCAGGCGCATCAAATATTTCTTCAAAGACAACGGCCTTGTACTGGGGCGAGAGGAACGACCGCTCTGTGTCATACCGCAGACACGTGTCGAGCGACGCCATGTCTGGGCCACCCCACAAACGATCTTCACTCATGCCTTCACCAAAGGACTGAATGAAAATCTCATCATCCTTGAGCCCTAATGCCTTCAATGCAGTGAGCACCATATCGGACTTGCCATGACCACCCGGCCCCCACAGCAGCAGATTACACGGCTCATAAAAGGCAGCCGAGATCAGGTCAGCCACCTCTTGACTGTAGACAAATCTGTCGCCCAAAGCTTCGCGAGCCTTCGGAAGGATTTCGACGCGTGGGGTCGGCAACCATGCCCAATCGTTAGATTGCATCGGGATGCAACTCCTGCAGCAAAGCTCGGACACTACCGCCTCGAGACAATTCAAAAGCGAAGAAAAGAGAGCCCGTGGCGGTTTATCTTCTCAGGAAATCATTCAGCAGAAAAGCACCAACTGGCGTTCAAATCTGGAAAATGCTCAAGCTGAGTCTGGGGCAGCAACGACACAGCAGCCCCTCGACAGACGCCATCGCCACGCCAAGACAGCGATAACTTGGTCCGTCAAGTCATTGAAAGCGTCCGCGTTGTGCACTGCAGCCTTCCCGCCTGGTGCACTGCAGCATTTCAGGGTCAGGTCCTGCAGTACTTCAGGGTCAATCCCTGTAGCATTCCCACGTTCCGAACTGCCGCGTTGCGTCCAAGCGGGCAACATTGGCAGCGTGAATATTCTCTAACATCTGCCGGCAACGAATGATTTCGCGTCGAGACGAATGAACAAGGGCAAATCCGACCCGGTACTGCCAATTGAGAGAATGTTCTGCTGTGCAAGGGAGCAATGTTTAGCCGTTACAAAACTCACCCCCCTGAAATAAGGCAGATATCCCGCCTGCGAGCATCTTTTTCACGCGAACAGAGGTGCCGCAAGGAACAAAAAAGTGGATATACTCGGGGTTGTCGGACCTGCCACCCATGACCCTGTACCCGCTGTGCACCTTTGCGTTCCGAGCATTGTGTCACCCCGGGGATCCAGTTCACGAGAAGACCTCCCCATCCAATGCGTATCCTCGATCTGATCACACCGAAAGATCTGTCTCGGGTCGCCAAACTGCAGATGCTTGCCCGGCAGGTGGTCGAGGGTCTTTGCTCTGGACGCCATCGTTCCCCCCATAAGGGATTCAGTGTCGAATTCAAAGAGCACCGTCCTTACGTCCGCGGTGACGAATTACGCGACATCGACTGGAAGGTATTTGCCAAGAGCGACCGCCTTTACATTCGCGAATTCGAGGAAGATACGAATCTTCGTTGCACCTTGGTCGTCGACCGCAGCGGCTCGATGAGATACCGCGGTGATCGCTCGCAAGGCCGCAGCAAGTACGAATACGCACAACAGCTTGCTGCATCACTGGCTTATCTGATGCTCGGGCAACAGGACACGGTGGGGCTGATTACGTTCGACGATGACCTGCGAGAGCAATTACCCCCCCGCAGTCGCCCCTCACATTTGCGTGCTCTACTGACTGCCTTAGCATTGGATGGCAGCAAACGGGAAACTGATTTGGGTGGTGTGTTCCGTAAAATTGCATCGAAGCTTGGACGACGAGGTCTGGTAATCATCATTTCGGATGCAATGGGCGACACGGGTTCGATTTCGCGTTCTCTTGCACACATTCGAAGCTCAAAACACGAAGTGCTTTTTTTTCAGATATTGGACCCGGATGAAGTCGACTTTCCATTCTCGGGCCGAATTCAATTCAAAGATTTGGAACAGGCTGACAATGAACACACGGTCGAAGCAGTCTCGATCCGCGAAGCGTATTTGAAGCGACTGGGAGATCACGAAGCCAAACTTCGTGATGCCTGCCTGAAGAACAAGGTCGACCTGGTTCGCTTGACAACGGACCGCCCGTTTGCCGAAGCATTACACGAATACCTCGCATTGAGGAGAAGATTGAGATGACACTGCTCAATGGACTCCTTGCTTTTGGTGCCCTCGCGTTCACTGTTCCGCTTGCGATTCATCTGCTGTTCCGCAGTCGCTTCCGGACGGTTGAGTGGGGTGCCATGCACTTGCTCGACACAGTGGTTCGCGTGAATCGGCGCCGTATCCAGCTACTGCACCTGCTGCTGCTTTTATTGCGTTGTGCATTACCGGTCCTGCTGGCGCTATGTCTTGCACGTCCCATTCTGACTGGGTTTCAAACTCTCCCCGGTGATGCGCCACAATCGTTGATCATCGCGATTGATGACAGTCGCAGCATGTCGGCACGCGATGAGATTGAGACAGGCATGTCACGGATGAGTCGTCTGCAGAGGGAACTGACCTCCATCATTGGCGGCTTGTCCAGGCGTGATGAGGTGATTCTGATTCGTGCCAGCGATGTCGATTCACCAGCAGCATCGATGGGTGCACAAGAGGCGTTAAGGCAGATCAAGAAGTTGACAACCGAGTATGGCCCGGTCGATCTGGATCGTATGGTCCGCGCTGCGGTGGAAGCTTCCAACAACAGTTCGCACCCACAACGTCGCGTCATCATCGCATCGGACTTCCAGAGTCAAATGGTACACAGTGGCGTGCTTGATTCGTTGGAACGCATGACCAACTCACTGTCGGCAATGCCGATTCGCCCCGTCATCAATTTCCTGAACATGGGGCTCGATTCTGAACAGTTGGCGAATGTGTCAGTGGACTCCATTGACATTGATTCACCTGCGGTAGTCGCTGGTCGAAACGCCCGCTACACCGCCCGCATCCGCAGTTCCAGTGACACACCAGCTCGCGATCTACGCCTCGTGTGGTCGGTCGATGGACAGCCGCTTGAACCCCGCACCATCACCATCCCACCCAGATCCAGCATCACATCAAGATTGACCCGAAACATCGAACAAGCTGGGGTGCACGAAATCAGTCTGACAGTAGAACACAGCGATGCCTTGTTGCCCGACAATCGCCGTTCCATTGCAGTCGATGTGATTCGCGAGGTCTCGGTGTTGCTGGTTGATGGGAAGCCGAGCAACAAACCACTGGAGGGAGAAACAGACTACCTTGCGATCGCGCTCAGCCCGTTTGCATTCGGGGGACAGGATCAACCCGATGCCGTTCGCACTTCGGTCATCGGACAACAGGACCTGACCACAGAATTGGATGCGAAAGTTCCGGATGTCATCATTTTGGCCAACGTCGAAAAAATTGAAGGTGACTCAAGGCAACGCATTTCAGAATTCGTCAATGACGGAGGAAGCCTGATTCTGTTTGATGGTGATCGGATCGATCCGGAATCTTACAACAGGAACTGGGGATCAGCAGACAGTTCATGGCCGCTGCCAGCTGCATTGGGAAACATCACGGGCAAGATCGCCAATGACAGTGGTGCCCCTGACACCAATACCCCTGACACCAATGCCACCCCCGCATTGCCAATCGGCAATCCGAATCCCCTCTACACCCCTTGGAATCTGCTGGGATCTGAGGATCAACGCCCCTTTGCAGATGTTGAGATCTATCGTTACCGAAAATTGACTCCCAATGTCGCATTGAGCGGGGATGATGGAGCCGAATCGGCTGTGAACAACAAAACCGATGACGATGCTCTCGCGGGGCCAGTTTCACCGGCTGAAGCAGCTTCAAACGCAGTCACAAATTTGTTGACCATGGCAAATGGCGATCCAATTGCCGTCTCAGCTCAACGCGGCAAGGGACGCGTGCTGCAGTTTGCAATCCCTTGCAATACAGCATGGTCCTCGCTGCCGATGCGACTGGTTTACCTGCCGATGGTCCAGCAGTTGGTTCTGGATCTGGCTGGCTCGCGGAAACAGACAACCATCGACGTGGGCAGAGGGTTTGCCGTGTCTTTGGATGAGTTTGCATCTGATATCGAGTCAGACACTTCGCGGCAAAGCGGTGATGCAAGCACAAAAAACATGGCCAACCCCGAGCAACGAGTCAGCTACAGCGTTGAATACGCGGGCGAACCGGAAGCCCTTATCGAAACAACTGACCAAGATCGCGAACTGTTGATTGCTTCAACGGATGCGGGTGGAACTTACATCTTTCGAAAAACGACAGCACAAAAAGACGGCGAGTCAGAGATCAGCTCCACTCTTCGAGTTGTCGAGGTGCCGGCGGAAGAGTCCAAACTTCGTGATGTGGAAGCGGCCAGGTTAACCGCAGCCGCCAACTTGATCGACGCCAAGGTTTACACGGACATGCAGGATCTCGAAAGTGATGACCGAACCCGCCGCTTTGGTCGGGAGATGTGGCGTTGGTTGCTCATCGGACTGCTTGTGCTGATGATCGGCGAATTGCTGTTGCAACAAAGCATCTCGAGAGTGGGGACAGCGTGATTTCATCAATACGCTTCGCGGGTGACATTCATCCCGCAGCCGTTTTCCTGCTTGCCGCAGTTGCTGCAGTTGGGGTGTTTTGGCTTTACTTCCGCGAAAGTCGTTCTGTCGCCGCTCCGTACCGATACCTGCTGCCCGCTTTGAGAGCCGCGGCGGTCGCGTTCGCAATCCTGATTCTGGCGGGTCCCATTTGGCACCGACGTCAGGTCGTTGGCACGCTGGGGCGAGTGGTCTTCGCTGTTGATGCTTCGGAAAGCATGTCGATCACTGACACATTTGAGTCCGATGCAAGCCCATCAAGACTGGGTCGTGCACTGGACATACTGGCTGGCGATGACGCAGGCCCGGGCTGGTTGGAATCGCTGCAAGACACGCATCAGGTGGATGTGATTGCATTCTCCTCAGGTGATCCATCACTTGTCTGGTCAAGCAGTGACGAAGAGCCACTGCCGAGCGGTTTTGAGATGGAACCGGACGGACAACGCACCGATTTATCAACGGGAATGGCAACCACCTTGGCCACAATTGCGTCACAGGCTAGCGACGAAGTAGACCGTGACCCTGATGAATCGCTTAGCCGCGCTGCGTTGGTGATCATGTCAGATGGACGCGACAACACCGGCAATGCCCCTCTGGAACTTGCCCAGCGTCTCGAGTCCACCGGTGTTGCGGTTCATGGTTTTGGGCTGGGTTCCGAGGATGAACCAACTGATTTGGGGATCGTCAACGTCATCAAACCGACGAATGTGGCATCCGATGGGCGTCTGGCGGGCGAGATTGTCCTGAGAAGCCTCGGTGCTCCCGACAATCAGAATGCAACCGAACGCGTGTTGAGAATCGAATCCAACGGGAAAGTGATCTGGCAGAAAACCGTTTCGGCCTCCGCCGGCCCCGTTCAAAAGATTCCTTTCGACCTTGATGTTGCCGAAGTGCTGTCGGAGATCAACGGCGAGAACCCACGTGGAGTCCGACGCAACTCGGTAGTCATGGATCTTCGCGCGGCCATCGATCCCCCGGAGGGGGACACGAATGCAAAGAACAATGCGGCTCCTTTCCGCGTTTCCGCTTCAATTCGCGATCGCAGCCTATTGATCATTGATGGTTCCAGCCGTTGGGAAACACGTTACCTGAAAAACCTGTTCGAGCGTGATCCAGCATGGATTGTGGACACAGTCCTGTATGGCGAAGGAACGGACCAACCGATTGTGCGGCGTGGAGAGGAGAGCGGTGAATTCCCCGACACCCGCGAGGCCATGGCCAAGTACGACGCGATCATCATGGGTGAAGTACCACCTGATCAATTCCGCGAAATCGATGCCAATTTATTACGCGACTTTGTCACTCGCGGCGGCGGCATGATTCTGATTGACGGTCACTACCAACGGCTTCGCAAGATCGCAGAAACCGAGTTACCTGAACTCGTGCCAGTGAATTATCTCGACGAAGAAAAGGTCGCAGTGGCATCGATTCGCCCCACTCGCATCGGCTTGGAACGGCCCATCCTGAATCTGTTGGGAGACAAAGGCTCGCTTTCCGAGTTATGGGAAAATCTGCCCGCTCCCGCTGCCACACCTCGACTCGAAGCTCAGGAAGGAACCGAAGTATGGGCCAATTCGATCACTCAGGATGGCACGAAATACCCTTGGCTGGTAACACGGATGTTCGGAGCAGGTCGCGTGTTCTATCTCGCTACCGACCAAACGTGGCGTTGGCGATATAAGGTCGCAGACAGATTCCATGCACGCTTTTGGAACCAGTTGCTTGCGGCTGTCATGCAACCACCCTACTCAGCCGCAGACGAGTTTCTGGCACTGGGCACGGATAAGGTTGAATATGATGAAGGTGAGACAGCTGTCATCCGCGTTCGCATTCAGGATACACAAGGAAAACCGGTTGGCGATGCAACCGTTGATGCGTTGCTGATGTCGGACGACCAAATTGTTGCCACGGTCCCGCTGACCGTTGACGACCCTGCCCGCGGCACTTATCGAGGGCAAACAGCTCCATTGGAATCTGGCAAATACGATGTCCGCATTCGTGCCAGCGGCTTTGATTCCAATGCACTGCAGGCAAACGCCCCGATCTGGGTTGGCACCCCTGACCTGGTCGAACTGGATCGCGTCAGCCTCAATACGGGAACTTTGCAACAAATCGCTGAATCAGGAGGTGGAAAATATTTCCATGAGTCGTCGGGAGACGACATACTGGAAACGTTGAAACCGCTTTCCAGTGGCTCGATCATTGAATCCGACATTCTGATTTGGCAGTCTTTTTATTGGTTCTGGGCTATCGTGATGCTGCTTGCAGCAGAATGGTGGCTGCGCAAACGGGCAGGATTGGTGTAAGCAATGTCTTTAGATACTGATTTTTCACGTGGCCTGAAACTTGATCCGCAGACGACAACGGCGTTGAGCCATTTTGCTCAGCGTCGTCGCATGCTGTTGCTGGTCCGCAGCGTAGCAGGTGGTCTCGCGTGTCTGATTCTCGCGATGGCGTTTGTGGCAACCTGTGATTATCTGTTCCTGCTTTCTGACGGATTCCGATGGACTCTCAGCCTGATCAGTTACGGACTGGCTGTGATTGCCATTTGGTTGCTCGGCTTGCGACGAATGGGCAAACATGACCCGCGTGTGATGGCTCGCAAACTGGAATCCGCCGACCCTCTATTACGTGAGGATTTGTTGTCAGCCGTTGAACTCGCTGACCCCAATGAAGCAAACGGGTCCATGGGTTTCCGAAGCCAACTGCAACAGAAAGTGGGACGCCACTCTGCGGGGCTCGATTTTGGCAAAGTGTTACCGGTCAAGCTCATCAAACGCTGGCTGCTGGCCGCTGCCTTGATCAGCGGTATTTTTGGAACACTGTTCACGATTCCCCAACTTCAATTTGCGCGGCGTATCGCCCGTGCAATGCTTCCGATGGTGGCAATCGAAAGAGCATCGTCTACCGAGATCGAAATTCTCAAACCGGCACCTCCTTCCGGGTTCGTTGCCGAGGGCGATGCTGTTGGTGTCGTGGTTCAGATCAGTGGTCAGCCCGCAGATGAGGTCTGGCTGCAATGGATCACCACCGATGATCTTGAAGGCGAAACCCTGATGACACCTCGGATCAAAACGCCTGAGCCAAGCCAGAACGGCACGTTGGATTACCAGAACACCTACGCTGCCAACCTCTCCATCGGAACCGCATCGCTGCGATATCGTGTGCTGGCAGGAGATGGCATCACGCTGTGGCATGAATTGACTCCGCTTCCACGTCCAGGCGTCGAGTCGTTTGAGAAACGATATCAATTTCCTTCCTACGCCGAGTTGCCCGACCGAATCGAAACTGCCGAGCACGGTGACCTCAAAGCACTAAGTGGCTCTCGCGTCCTACTCACCGTACGTTTTGATGAACCTGTGACAAACACCAAAATCGGGTTTGGCGACCAAGGTGTGAATCCATGGGAATTGACCGCTGTGGACGGTAGTGATCGCGAGTTTGTTGCCACCATCCCGGTAACCACGACCGCAAACTACCGGATTGATGCAACCAGCCTCCGATCGAGTTTGAATAATCCCTTCAGCCCTCAGTATTCGGTCACGCCCGTGAGCGATGCCCCACCTGCTGTCCGGTGGGGGGCTTCGCTCTCCAACACCATGCTCGCCTCACCCATCGATGTGCTCGCGATGCGCGTCAGTGCAACGGATGACCTACCCCTCGATGAGGTAGTCCAGGAATACAAAATCAACGATGGTCCCTTGATCCGCACCCCTCTGCCAGTCGAAATCCCAAATCGTGAACTGGACCTGAAGTGGGATTGGGACCTGCTGAATCTTGACACGAAAGATCAGCCAGCGGCGGAGTTAACCGGTGGAGATATCATCCAGACACGGATCGTGACAATCGATCGCAAAGGACAAGCAGGTGACTCCGATTTCATCGAAATTCTGATCGTCGAACCCGGGTTTGATCGGGATCGCCACAAGCATCTGATTCCGATGCGGACACTCACCGAAGCGATCACCACTTGGGCTCAAGCAGTGTCGAAAGTGATGCAAGTCGCAAGCGAAAACGAAGCTGGTACGTTCAGTGAAACGGTTAAAAACACAGCAGAGCTACACGCCCAACGTGAATCGGTGATGGGGCTCTTGACACGGCAAATCGAATCATCCGGAAAATCGATCCAGTCCAGTGAGTGGGAACTGCTGGGCCGAAGCATCACCAAAGTTGACAGGGAGATCGAAGCCTGGGTTGCCGAAGCGATGTGGGTCAATGAGCAAACCAATGAGCAAACCAATGACGCTTGGCAAACAGAACGTGAACAAGCCACGCGTGAGCTGACGAATCGAGCAAAGCGGATGATTCAGGATGTATCACGGATCAAACGATACTCTCAGGCAATTTTTGGTAAAGCACTGTCCACCGGCATCATCGAAGATGCCATGGCCCTGGAAACCAGCATCACTTCGCTAACCAGCTCAGATACCCCTAACAGCGACGCCAGGTTACCAAGGCACATGAAGGTCACGTTGGGCCGGCTCGACGCGATGGAAAAGCTTTTCCAACAGAACAGAGAGGCACTCCCCGAATCAACCCAAAGTCATTTGGACAACTGGAGCAGCCGGATCAACACGTGGGCATCGCGTCTCCAAGCCTCAATCGACGCACCCTCGAGCGCCGAAGCATCTAGCGCATTGATGGCTAAATTCCAGACAGAAATCAAAAACCAGCACCGCTCCAGTATCTACGATTCCAGACTGACCTCCGCCTTGTCCGACATGCTTCGGGAACTGCAAATTCAGGTCAGTAGCTCGGGTGACAACGTGCGTCAACTGCTTCTGTGGGGTGAAGCCAGCGAGGCCGCAAAACGGGAATTGGAGAATGCGGAAGGCAAGTCACAAGAGGCGGTAAGGGCTTCGAAATCATTGTCTCTCTCAGAGTTGCGTTTCAATCTCGCACGAGAGTCGATCCTGAAGCGTCTCTCACAGGATGAAACGTTGCACCGCCGCCGCCTGAACCTCGACCCCCAATATGCAGCTGATTTGAATTTGATGCACCGAGCGATCGATAACGTCACAGAAAATGGATTCGAGCCCTACCGCGACGAAAGCCCGACGCCAATTCACCAGAAGCTTGGATACGCTTTCCAAACGCTCGAATCCTATCATGTAGCGATGCGTTATCTGGACGAATTACGGCAACTGATGCTGTCCGAAAGAAAACTGGAGCAGAACGCCGCATCAAAAATTGATCACCCCCATAAGCTGGATCGCATCGCTGTTGGCATGGAATGGCCCGTACACACCATGATTAACGCCAGAGTCGAACCGGACGCAGAGACACGGAAACTGGACAGGCTTCGGTACGGCAAACACATCAATGCCGCCAAACAAAGGATGTCATCACGGCGTTGGCGTGATGACGAGATGATCTCGGCTGAGGCTGACCTTGCTGGACTGGAAGCTGAATATGATACCGCGATCAGCGCTCTGAATTCAGGCATCGAAAAGGCAAGAGACACAATCCGCCAATACGTGCTGACGTTGCCAGAACAGGCCAGAGAAGCTGCTGAAAAAGTAAAACAGGCAGAAGAACGCACCGAATCACGGCAGGATTCGTCCAAAGAAACAGCTGATGAACTTGCCGAAAAACAGGAGGAAGCTGCCGATGCCACGCAGGAAACGCTCGAGGCACTGGTTGACTTCGCCAACACAGCATCGATCACCGATGATGCCCAACGGGAACTGGCTCGCGATGCGGACGCAGCAGCAGCGCAAATTCAGGATGCCGCCCAGCGGGCAGAAACAGCCATGGAACAAGCCCAGAAGGCACCCAATGACCAAGAACGCCAACAAGCCCTTGATCAAACTTCCGAGGCTCTTGAACAACTCGCTGATGCTCTGGAACAAACAGCCGCCCACTTTGAGGCCGCTGAGAATGGCGAGGAGATTGAGCAGTCACGCGATGGATTGCGTGAGGCCGAAGCCGCCCTTGAAATGCAAAATGAACTCGACCGCCGCTTTGAAGAAGCCGAACAAATGGCTGAATCGGCCCAAAGCACACCCGAGGAATTGATGGAGCAGCTTGAGCGGGAATTGCAGACCAATGAGCCCATGCGTCAAGAACTTTCGGAAATCGCGCAGCAGGCTGCTGAGGCCGCGCAACGAGAACTCGAAGACGCTGCAGCCAACGAACAGAAACTCAATCGGGATCTCGAAAAATCTGACCCTACCATCAACGAGCAAAAGCGGCGAACGGCTGAACAACTTGAAAATCTTGCGGCGAGAACCGATGCGTTGGAACGTGCACTCGTAGAAAAATCCGAATCAGCACTCTCCAAAGAACAGGGGAACGTTCCTGAGGCTCAACAAAATCTGCAAGAAGCGAGAGAGGATCTACGTGACGCGGTGGACAAGGCCGCAAAAATCGATGGGGAAGAGTCCCTGTTGAGTGAAATGCAGGAAACGGCCCAAACAATGACTGATGCAATCAAAAACGCACAACAGGCCATCGCAGAAGCAAAATCCCCAACCGAGCAGGCAGTACAACAGGAAGTCCATCAGGATGATGTAAGCCGGACACGCAGTAAACAACAGCTCGAAGCGGAGGCACGCGATGCACGGTCCCAGCAAGTTCGTAACGCGATAGCTGAGCGGCAGCAATGGTCGGTGGCAAAACGTGAAGCTGATCGCCGGGTCAATGATGCCAGAAACCAAAAACGCAATGCAGAAAATACCAAACGTAGATTGGAGCAGCAACTTAGCCGTGAAAAAGGCAATACAGACAAGTTGAAAGAAGATATTCAACAGGCGCAAGAACAAATCGAAAATGCAGCATCGGCTGAAGAAGCCGCTCGTGATACCAAGTCCTTCGCCGAACAACGCGAGCAGACTGCCGGAAAACGTGAGCAAAGTGCAAGGAGCCAGAACCTCCCCCCGCTGGACAAGCCTAACCCAGCAGCCGAACTGGCATCCAGACTGACCGAGCAGGCCCAAAATGAACTCGGTGAAATTCAGGATGCGTTGCGCGAGCTCAACGAGGGCATGGTCAGCGAAGAACAACTGAGAGTTCCCAAGGCCATGGCTGAACAACTGGCTAGAAAACAGGACAAAATCCAGACGCAAATCGATAATGCCACCGAACAACTAAGGCGGGCAGCACGCCATGAAGAAAGACTGGGACAGTCTGAATTGGCCGAACAACTCGCCGAAACTGCTGATGCCATCGAACAATCCGCCTCGCAGGCAGCTGAAAATGCCGCCAACGCCCTGCAGGAAGCCGCTGAATCCGTAGAGAAAAGCCCCCAAGCCAACCGTGATGTCGCCAACGCTTCGGAACAAATCAGTCAAGCCGCGCAGGAACTTGCAGACATGCTCGCCGAGTCGAATCCTGCCAACGCTGACCAAAACAGTTCGCAAACAAACCAACAAGCCAGTCAACAGAGCAGCGAACCGACTGACCAGCAGGGAACCGACGCGAGTGAGCAAGAAGGAACGCCCCAGAACAGCGAACAAAGCGGTCAGCAACAAAGCGGTCAGCAACAAAGCGGTCAGCAACAAAGCGGTCAGCAACAAAGCGGTCAGCAACAAAGCGGTCAGCAACAAAGCGGTCAGCAGCAAAGCGGTCAGCAACAAAGCGGCGAGCAACAAAGCGGCGAGCAAAGCTCATCCTCACAACAAGGCCAACCTTCCGCTGAACAACAAGAGGGGCAGGAACTGGCGCGAACCCTTGATGAGCTGGATCGGGCCATGGCTCAGCAAGCACGCGATGCACAGCAGGGTCAGGAACAAAGTGGCCAACAACAGTCTGGGCAACAGCAAGCCGGCGAACCCCAACAAGAGCAGCAACCCTCAGGTGAGCAACAGGCGGGTCAACAGGAGGGGCAACCATCGGGGCAGCAACAAACAGCAGGTGAGGCTTCACCCACCCTCGCCAATGCAATGCAGTCACAAGCCCAGCAATCTGCCCGCGAGCGGCAATCGCAAATGAACCCAGGGGAACCGAGTCCATCAGAGGGCTCGACACCTTCAACGGAGTCAGGCAACGGCATACAAATGCCTGCTGGTGGTCAAGTTGATATCAGCCAAACAGACCGTGCCGGTGCGGAATGGGGAAAACTGAGAGAGCGTCGCACCGAGGATGCATCCGAAAGTCGTTCAGAGAGTGTTGCTCCGCAATACCGCCGAGAAATCGAAGCTTACTTCCGAGCCATTGCCAATCGCGCTGCGGAAAAGTCGGAGTAATACCATGAACAAGATGAGCGATCGAACAGACCTGCCCTCCCGTAGACACTGGCTGCTGGGCCTTGCTGCCGCCACGGCAGGACAAACCTGCTTTGGGCAGGACCCCCCCAATGAAACTGGCTCGCCTGCAAGCCTCTATGTGCCGGACGAAATTGACCGTGCCGTCAAATCAGGAGTCGAATATCTGGTCAACACACAACGGGAGAATGGTTCGATTTCCGACCGCGGGCACGACATTGCGATGACCGCGTTAGCAATCATGGCAATGGCTTCAATCGGCGAGGAACCCCAAGCCTTTTCGCCCATCGGACGAGCAATGTCCAAGGCCCTCGATTTTGTCCTGCAAAAAAAGCATCAGGATACTCAGGGATACCTCGGTGGCCGCGATGGATCCAGGATGTACGGTCATGGCATCACCACATTGATGCTGACAGAAATGCTTGGCATGGGCTCAACTGTCCAGCAGAACGAACAGATCCACGAAATGCTTGTCAATGCGATCAAGTTGATCCTGAAAGCCCAAAGGGTCTCGAAGTCTGAAAAACTAAAAGGTGGCTGGCGTTATACACCGACCAGTCGCGATTCGGATCTGTCCGTATCTGTTTGGCAACTCATGGCACTACGCTCAGCCAAGAATGATGGAGTGGCTGTTCCGGGAGAGGCGATCGAAGAAGCACTGGAATATCTACGCTACTCCTACGCCTCACCGCTGAATCGCGATGGAACTCCCCGCAACAAAGTCACTGGTTTCAGCTACACGCCCGGAACTCACCATCCTTCCTTCACCATGTCGGCAGCAGGATTGCTTGCGATGCAGGTCTGTGGTCAATACGAGTCGCCGATGGTGGAAGGTGCCTCTGAGTGGCTGATGCAACATCCACCCAAAGCCAATGAAAGATTCTTTTTTTATGGCGTCTATTACTATGCACAGGGAATGCATCAAGCAGGCGGTAAGTACGCTGAAAAAGCAGATGAGATGGTTGCCAACCTGCTCGTCGACTCCCAACGAAGCGACGGAGCCTGGCTGGCCCGCGGTGGAGAGGAACGTAATGTTGGGGCCGTATACTCGACGGCCTTAGCGATCCTGAGCCTGAGCGTTCGTTACCACTACTTGCCGATCTACCAACGCTAGATCGCTCCTGCGATTGGCCTCTGGCAAAACCGTGGCAGTGCAAGAGGAACACCTGCAAGGCTGCCTGTTCCAATCATCAGTCAACACCACTGTCGGCCAATTTTTGTGGCGGCACCCATCGGTTTTGGCGGGGGCAAAGCAAATTCAACGAGACTGGCATCACGACACAGCCAAGCGTGAGCCACACGTTGTGATTCAAGCTGAGTTGTGATTCAAGCTGAGTTGTGAGCCCTACGTGGCGTGACTGGCAAGAATCGCCCACGACCGCGCGAACTGAATCTGGTTTGACCCAATGTGAGTCGCCAGCGTAGGGAGATTCTCGCTCGGCAATCATGCTCGTTGACGGCGACAGGTCACCTCAAACGAGCCTTCATGATCGTGGCCACCGGGCTACCGTTTCTGGCGAGATTGCATCCAGATAGCGTACTCTTGAACGGTAATTTTTCCGTTTCGGTCTCCGTCAGCAGCGGCCGGGCTCATCAGCATTTTCCCCCACTCCGAGGCGGTCAGCTGGCCATCTTTATTTTTGTCATAACGATCAATGATTCGCTGTCCCAGCTTGACGTACTTGTCATCGGCTTTGCCACCGCTGGCAGCAGGAGTTGAGGATGCCGCTTTGGAAGAAGATGAGGAACTTGCTTTACCAGAATAAGCGGCAGAGAGTTGGGAGACGCTCCCCTTTTCGACCTTCTTGAGTGCCTCTTCTGCGGTAATCACTCCATCACGGTTGAAGTCCGACTCAAAGAAATCAGCAACGACCTCGTCATTCCACTCTTTGGCAAATTCTGCCATCGTGACTTGTCCGTCACCGTTGCTATCCTTGTCGGTGAATGCACCTGGCACACCCTCTGGAACAGACCTTCCCGCTGTGGCACGGTAAGACTTTCGGCCGTCAAAGACATCCGGTACTTCAACTTTTTTTCCCCGGCTGCTGCGACCTCGGGAGGACTCTTTACTACTCGACCGCTTCGCTTCTTCTTCACCCTCTCTGCGGCGTGCGTATCGCACGGCAAGTTCGCTGACCGAAAGTTTGCCATCACGATTCCGGTCAAAGTCCATTGGATTGCCAGCGAATCTGCTGGACAATTCATCTTTGGTCAAGAAGCCATCACGATTGCGATCATAACGCCGCATTCGTTCTTCGGATTCACGTTCATCAGCAGGGGTGACTTCGACAGCCAACATCTCAGCAGCAGCACCAAAGCCCATCAACAAGGACGGGTCCACCTCGTCTCCAAAGCCTGGAACCAACAAATCTGGGGTCAGCGAATCGTCCGATGGAGAAGATGAGCCTGCCTGGGGTGTACTTCTGCTGCTCCCCGGATCGCGCTGCTCGCGCATCTTTTGAAACCCATCCGTGATCTTTTTCAATGGAATGGGCTGACCGGCCTTGATACTGGGATCGGACTGAGCCATTCTCCCAATCAGGAACTGTGCCGGCCCTTGTTGCTCACTGGGATCGAGGATGCCATTACCATTGGCGTCCAAACGACTCAGGAACGAACTGGGATCGAAACTACCACGACTGCTGAAACCGCCGCGTCCGCCGGAGTCACCACCGCGGCTACTGAAGCCACTTCGGCCGCCAGAGTCGCCACCGCGTCCACCGGAGTCGCGACCTCCAAAACCGCCTCGACCGCCTGAATCGCCACCAGATCCGGGACGTTGAGCCGCCAAAGGCAGAGTCATGAAAAGAGAAAGGGCCAAAGCCGTCAATGATTTCGTTGTATTCATGTGGATAAAACACATTTCATAGATGAGAGTTCCGCAACTTTAATAAGCTGGCACAAAACTAGACGGGACGCAGTCTACTAGCGGCACCGCACTCCGCAAAACCCGATTTTAGCCGTAGAAGAAGCCAATCCTGACGGTATTCCGCAGATTTCTCGCCGGTTGGAGCGAATTTTTGCATCAGGCCCCAGAAACATCAGGCCCCAGAAACAGCAGGGACCCGAAATAGCAGGGACCCGAAATAGCAGGGACCCGAAATAGCAGGGACCCGAAATAGCAGGGACCCGAAATAGCAGGGACCCGAAATAGCAGGGACCCGGGCAATCTGGCCCCTGCTCACCTCTGTTGAACCAAATTGTCCCAAAAACGGCTCCTTAACGCCCAGCTTAGGCGAATTTTCTGTCCACTTGGGGTAATTCTAGCCCGAAACCTGCTTTCACAAATCCTCCGCAGCATTGTAATGCCAACCCCACTTCGGCCGCGTCGAACTGGGAGCCCGCGGCAGCACCTCGCAACCCAGACCGGACAAAACCCAGACCAGACAAAACCCAGACCAGAGCAAGGCTACGCTCCGTGGTGCAAATATGCCGCTTCCCTGCTGTCCAGACTGCTCCCCAGAGTTCATATTTCGCCAAGCCATGCCGCCGAGGCCACGTTCGTTTCTCTCCGGCGCCGCTCACTGCAAACGCCCCCAAGGCGACACCTTCGTTGCGTACATTTTTCTCCGCGCCTGATTTCCCAGAATCAGCTTGAACCTGCATTCCCCAAAATAAGTTCACCCCAGTTCACCCCAGTTCACCCCAGTTCACCCCAACCACAGGAACATCAAAGTCATGGCCCACGACAGCGAGACCACCCTGAGCGAAGCAAAACAGATGATCAGCCAGTTTGTTGAGGAACGAGACTGGCTTCAGTATCACGACCCCAAAAATCTGGTGATGGCGATGATGTCAGAGGTGGGAGAACTCGCTGATCAATTCCGCTGGGTCAGCAACACAGAATCCCGTGCTCTCGCCATTTCCCCGGAACATGCTGAAGAGGTCTCTGACGAACTAGCAGACATCATGATGTTTGCCATTGAATTCGCTTCGGTCTGCGATATCGACATCGCTTCGGCGATCATTACCAAGCTCGAGAAGAACGCTGAAAGATACCCGATCGAAAAAGCAAAAGGCTCATCTAAAAAATACGACCGTCTGTGATGATCACCAGATCGCCAATCCTTGACAACACGTTCCTCCAGACTCATCAGGACCTGTTGTCCACCAACCGGCCCCCAAGCTTCGCAGGGCAACATTCACTCTCTGATTTTCAACCTGCCCGGCAAGCCCCAGTGGGCACCGGCTGTCGATAACCAACGGGTTTGACCAGCATTCGAATGCCCGCTACCAACCCTCACATTCACATTCGATAGATGTATTTGAAAAATGAGTACTTCGAGTGGATCCATGCAAGACGCAATCCCGTTACACCATGCAGGAATCCAAGTCGCAGAAAATATTTATTGAGGAAGGTATACAGGAAATTGAATACGGCCCGAAAGGGATTCAGCAGCCGGTTCCGTTTCCTGGTCGAGAGTTGGGCAAATTTGTGGAACGCTGCATCCATCTGCTCCAACGAGTCATACGAAAAATGATCAAGCGGATTTTTCAGCTTACGGATTTTTGATTTCGCTGGCAATTGCACACTCTCGTGAACGGCCAACTCATTGAATCCTCCTGCCGAATTTCGAAAAAGGCGGAGTTGGTAGTCAGGATAGTAGCCACCCCAACAAATGAATTGATCACCAACAAACAGCTTTCTTGCTACGCGATACCCAACCACATCGGATCCCAGCTCCAATTGTTCGATTTCCTGGACTAGCTCATCGGTCAACACTTCATCAGCATCAAGACTAAGCACCCACTCATTCGCACATTGTGCGAGCGCGAAGTTTTTCTGTTTCCCATACCCCAGCCAGTCCTGATGAAAAATTTTCGCACCATGCTTCTCTGCAATTTCAAGCGTTTGGTCGGTGCTACCTGAATCCACGATCACAATCTCATCTGCCACGCGTGCTGCCTGCCGCAGGCACTCGTCAATGATGCCTGCTTCATTCAAGCAGATAATCGAAACAGAAAGCTTAGTTTGCATTGTCTAACTCGGTGACCAGGCGGTGCAAATCCTATGGTTTCCCATACCAACTCAGCTTCAAAGGCGGGGCAAGTGTTCAACATCCTGAGTGCCAGACAACAATGATCTCATGGTATTCATGTCGTCGATCCGCACTTTCCTTCATCAGCAATATCGTTTTTTTGCAAGTCAAAGGCAATCCATATCACCCCACGATTGGGAATGCGTTATCCCTGATGGGCTGCCAGCAGTCCCACAACACTGCACGCAGCGGCATAGCATAACGAAATTGGCCCTGTCACCGCATCACAGTTTCGCATAGCCAGCACACCGATCAAACAAAAACCGAACATGCCGGTCACATGAAGAGCCGAACATGCTTCTCGCAGGGAACAACGGCAGCAGGAACCCCCAAGCTGCCGGGTATTTCATCCCAGCCCTCACCGGTGCATGCCCGAGTGCCAAGCCGGAAGAATTCCTGCGGTAGCACGTCCGTCAACCATCCTGGCTGCCTATGGGTATCGATTTTGAGTCTTGACCGCGAGAATCGAGCCAGCAAGCTGATTTCGCTGTAAGTACTGCAAGCACACCAGTTATCAAAAGAGGGTCAATCGAGGAATGCACTACCTGCTCAAAAGCCACACCAGCCCAATGGCGATGCAACTGCAAGAACGAGTAAACTGCGTCAAAACACACTGCCTCAAACACGAGATATTCCATGCTGCTAGGCTCCCACGTTTCCTGCCAAGGTGGAATTTCCAAAGCCGTTGGTCGCGCCGAGGACGTTGGCTGCGAATGCATTCAGATTTTTGTCAGCAACCCACCTCGCCAGTGGCCAGTATTCACTGATGAAAAGCCTGGTTCAGTCCCCGTCCAGGAATTGCAAAGCCGCGTCTCCCCATCGGCGTCAAGTTCAGAAACTGGCGATCCACACTGGAGAGCGAAACCGCTTGCTACCTCGGCAATCGAAGCTTGGGACTCGGCAATATCGGCGTCAGCTGTCAGCCATCCGATCGCACACGCCTCCTATCTGATCAATATGGCATCACCCAAGGAAGAACTGTTTCGAAAATCGATCGACGCTTTGGTCATCGAACTGGAGCGTGCAAATGCTCTTTCGCTGAACGGTCTGGTCGTTCACCCGGGTTCTTTCACAGAAAGTTCTGAAGCGGAAGGTCTGGCTCGCATTGTAGAAGCAGCTTCTGAAGCAATAGGTCGGGTCGCTCCCGGTACATGCAGACTGCTACTCGAAAACACGGCTGGCCAAGGTTCGTGCCTTGGGCACTCCCTGGAACAACTGGCCTTCATGGTGGACGGAATTGGGGAACCCGACCGAGTCGGCATCTGCCTCGATACGTGTCATGCCTATGCTGCTGGTTACGAAATCAACACCCAAGAGGGCTTTGACGAAATGCGAAGCAAGATCGGCGACCTTCTCCCCACAGACGCTATCGCAGCTCTGCACCTCAACGACAGCAAAAAACCGCTTGGCAGCAGAGTAGATCGCCACGAGCACATCGGCTTGGGCGAGATTGGATTGGACGCTTTTCGCTTTGTTTTGCAGGACCCATTGCTGGGCCAACTGCCAGGCTACCTCGAAACGGAAAAAGGCGTCGATGAAGAAACAGGCGAGGACTGGGACGTAATCAATCTTCGCGTCTTACGGGAGATACAATGATCAAACAGAAATGGCGAATGCAGCAACGGCATCACCCGCCCCACGGCCCAAACTGCGGACAACACGCTTCCTTGACGTTTTCGCTCCTAGCATTTGCGTTTTTTCTACTTTGCGAGACGCAGGGAACCGGCACGCCTGCAAACGCGGAACAAACACCCAAACAACATGAAGTCAACTGGATCTGGGCAAAAGCAAAGCAGGGTGAGCACGCTGCAATTCTGTTTCAAAAAAAGTTCCAGGTACCACATCAGGGCACCACCGCCCTACTCAAGTTTTCACCCTGCTTTTCCAATCTGCAGATCAGAATGGATGGGACACTGATTGCCAGTGCGTCGGCCTATCAGGGAATGCAAGAAACAGAACTTCGACCTACCTTGGATGCAGGCAGTCATTCATTGACTGTGCACGCTGTCGGAACTGATGGTCCCTCCGCTTTCTTTGCCGAGTTGACGCTCACCCATCGCGACCACCCAACCCGAGTGATCTGTACGGACAGTGCCTGGCAGGCTTCCATCCAATCCGCTTCTGATCAACAGGCACCAGCCTCGGCCACCCTTGTCAACCTGGGGCCAATTGAAGAAGCCTTCTCACTACCAGAGCAAAGGCGGGTTGGCGTTGATGCATTGGATAATTACGAGCAGTGGAAATTGGCTCTGCCGCGAGTCACAGACAAAAACCGGGGCGTTCCTGCTTTTGCAATTGCCGAAAATTTCCAGATCCAGGAAGTGAAGTTTTCAACCCCACCAGAATTTGACCCGGGCTCATGGGTAAGCATGACCATTGACTCCCGGGGGCGTCTGATCCTTGCAAGAGAAGCGAGTGGTTTGCTTCGTTTAACCTTGTCAGCTCAGGGAGATACCATCACTTCAACTGAGTGGATCAATCGTGATTTGAAAGAGTGCCGTGGGCTGACATTCCGAGGAAAGGAGTTGTTTGTGAACGCAAACAATTCCAAAGGTTTGTATCGCCTTCGTCCTGATGGAAGCGGGTTCACCAGTCCCGAACTGATTTACGCCTCCAGCGGCGGGGTGGGACATGGACGCAACGATTTGGCGGTTGGCCCCGACAACATGCTTTATTCCATCCATGGTGATGCGGTGGACTTGCCCAAAACGGCGGTCGACTACACATCACCCTACCGGCAGGCCGCAAAAGGTGCGAAGACCAGAGAAGGGCATCTGTTGAGGATCAATCCGGGTACCGGCAAGGTCGAAATCCTGACAGCAGGATTACGAAATCCGTACGGGATCGACTTCAACCCACAGGGTGACTGTTTTACCTATGACGCGGATGCCGAGCACGACATGGGTGCGCCATGGTATCGCCCAACCCGCATCCTTCAACTGACAACCGGGGGTGATTTTGGCTGGCGTGGCGTGACCGGTTCGTGGCCGGCCTATTATCCCGACCATCCTGACAATGCGGTACCGGGGCTCGATATCGGAAAGGGCTCGCCCACTGCGGTCAAGTTCGGCACGCGGAGCAACTTCCCCGCCAAATATCGCCAAGGCCTATTTGTGCTCGATTGGGCTTACGGCCGAATCCTGCTGGTGAACATGGTCCCCCGAGGCAGCGGTTACACCATGACCAGTGAGACATTCCTCAAGGGGCGTCCGCTCAATGTCACCGATCTTGACTTCGGTGCCGATGGCAGCATGTATCTGATCACGGGAGGAAGGAAGACGCAGTCAAAACTTTATCGTGTGAAGTACACGGGAAAACCAATCGCGACAACGGACACGAGCGGGTCAGACCTTTCGCCCCATCATGTCAAGTGCCAGCACTATTCATCCCAGTGCCGTCAAGCACGCCGTGAACTTGAATCGCTACTGACCCGCGAAATCAACTCCGAAAACTTCGCTCTGGCATGGCAGCAACTTGGCAACTCGGACCCGTGGATCAGGCACGCCGCCGCACGTGTCATTGAACGTGTGCCAACGTCCCAGTGGGAGGAAGAAGCATTGCAGGAACCAGACGCAAAAATCGCAGTTCAGGCGATCACTTGCCTGATAAGATCTGAGCAATCCCAAGCTCAGGCACGGGCGATCAAACGCTTGGCCAAACTCGCCCACCTGTCAAGCAACGGAGACAAACCCACCGACAGCATCCAGCACGCTGCCCTGTATGGCATTCAATTGGCACTCTCGCAGTTGGAAGAACAACCTCCCAACTTTGATCAGGACCTGATCCATACACTCTCAGCAATGTACCCCGCCAAGGAAAAGCGCAGCTCTGGCGACAGCAATGCCCAAAAAAACTTGACAGCGATCCAAATCTACTACCCGCAGAACCAGCTGCTCAGCGAATTGCTGGCAAGCCTCGGTGACAAACAAGTGGTGAGCAACACGATTCAGCTGCTCAACCAATCCACAATTCCCGAACAACGCCTTCATTTCCTGTACGTTTTACGCAACGTTACCGAAGGCTGGACTCGAAATCTCCGTCAAACTTACTTCAAGAACCTTGCAATGGCATCAAAGGAACTGGGGGGCGCGGGACTTCCAGAGTTCCTGCAACAAATTCAGGAAGAGGCAATGCAACATGTGCCGCCCGGGGATCGATCAGAACTGGCAGGCATTGTTGATGCATCACGTGGCAACAATGCCCCAGTGTCCTCACTCACAGTATCCTCACTCACCGCCGCTCCACGCCCGATCCTACGAGACTGGACGGTGGAGCAGATTCTCAGCGACGATCCACCTGCGGGTGATAAGGTTCGAGGAAAACAGATTTTCACGACGACCGGATGCATTCATTGCCACCGCTTCGCAGCGGAGGGGCAGATGATGGGTCCAGATTTAACAGCTGCCATGCGTCGTTATAGCCGACGTGATCTGCTTGCCTCGGTGGTGAATCCGTCTGATGTGATTGCCGAGAATTACCGCAGCGTTCAAATTCTGACAAACGATGGCCGTGTTTTCACCGGGCAGATCACACGTGGGGGTGACTACCGCTCACCCGTGCTACGTCTCGCCACTGACCCGGCTCACCCATCGCGTACGGTCGAAATCAAAAAGTCTGAAATCGCCAGCCGGAAAAAATCCCAGGTATCCTGGATGCCCGATGGTTTACTGGACACATTAACGCGCCAGCAGATCTTTGACCTGATCGCGTATCTGGAATCTTCTCCCTGAACAGCGATCAAGCGATTGTTGTGTCATCAGGGCGATTATTTCCCCTCTTGGGAATTCTGATTCATTCACGGGTATCTGATTCAAAAACCAGTGACTTGGCATGATTAAATCCAAGACGGGTTACGAATAAGTGACAGCCCGTGATAATGGAGCATACGAGTTTGCTGCCTTTGTTCCGAGCCTTCTTTGATCACCCCTGCATCTGACCGCCTTTACGACCGCAACTTTTGGCTTGCTTTTGTCAGTCAAATCTTTTTTGTCAGCGCGAACACGCTGATGGCCCATTACTCGCGGTGGATTGAATTCCTGGGAGGTAGCTTAAGCGAGGTTGGCTTGATCATGGGCGTAGGGGCTTCGTTGGGGCTTCTGCTGAGGCCTTGGATGGCACAGTGGATCAACCGCCTGGGCCCCCGAGTGATGTGGTCGTGCGGCCTGATATTCTTCTCCCTCTCGGCGTTGACGAATCTATTTCTCGAGAGCATCGGCTTGGAAATTTTTCTGGTTCGGTCCGGGCTGGTGATGGGTGCAGCCATTGTGTTTGCGAGTGGTCTGACTTACATCTCACAAACCAGTCCCGAAAGCCGCAAAACAGAGGCGATTGGGATTTTCGGCATTGGTGGTTTTCTGGGGATGTTGGCTGGCCCTTTCGTTGGCGACCTGTTCCTTGCAACCCGGCTGCAAGAAAACTTTGAGATGCTATTTCTCGTGGCCGCTGTGACCAATGCACTTCCTCTGGTGCTGCTGTACTTTCTGCGACCCACCGTCAACGAGGGTTCCAAGTCATCTCTACGTGTCTCGGACTTCATTCTGATTACCCGGCGTTACTGGCCTGGTTCCATCCTGCTGGTGGACTTTGCGTTTGGCGTCTGCATGACCGCACCGTTCGTGTTTGTCGCCATTTTTATTGATCGCGAATCGTTAGACATGCCAGGGATTTCCGTGATCGGCCTGTTTTTTCTGTTTTATGCAGGCATCGCAATCATTGTGCGACTTTCGTCTCGACGGCTGCCTGATCGAATTGGCTCCGCAAAAGTCCTACTTTGTGGTGTCTTCCTCATGTCAATCGGAATGCTCTGTTTCAGCATTGTCCATGCCGGAAACCCTTGGCTTATCTCTATCCCGGCGATTCTCACTGGGGCTGGTCATGGCCTGATGTTTCACACCATGACGTCATTGACTCTTCAGACTTTTCCCATGGCTGTACGTGGAACCGGATCCGCCATTGCACTGATGATGTTGGACCTGGGCACCTTCATCGGTGCACCTGTGCTTGGTGTTCTGGGCGAACGCTATGGTTTCTCGGTCTTGTTCGCGACGATAGGTGGCTTCAATCTGTACTCGGGACTGACCTATGCCTGGTTTACAATGGGTAAGTCAGGCCCCCAACCCAAAGACATCGGTAATTGACGACCGAGCAAAAGTGGAATGAAGCGTAAGCTGCACAACGATTTTCTGACGATCTCCGAAAGGATCAGTTCCGCGCTGCACCAGGCAATTTCGGAGTGCGGGCCATTGCCAAACCACCGCCCCCTTGCACAACCGCTGGCCACTTCCATGTGCCGGACGATCGCAGGGCAACAGCTTTCAGTGCAAGCGGCACGGACCATTTGGGACCGTGTCCTCGTCGATAGCGGAACCATGCCACTGCTGGAATATTTGATGAGCACGAACCCTTCCCGACTCCGAGCCTGCGGTGTCTCGGGTGCCAAGGCACGGGCCATGCAGGAAATCGCCAAAGCCTCCGACTCAGGTCGGCTTGATCCTGACGCTTTGAAGCGATTGTCGTCTCACGAACGCGACCAGTGTTTGACGGAAATCTGGGGCGTTGGACCGTGGACAGCCAACATGATCGGGATCTTCTATTTTCGTGACCCCGATGTTTGGCCGGAAAGTGACATCACGGTACAGAAAACGCTGCAGCGGCTGATTGGTCACCGACGGAAAACCAAGCTGGCGGCCGAAAAATTCAAGCCAAATCGTTCATCGCTCGCCCGCTACATGTGGAAAATTGCAGACGCCTCCCCAAACGGTAAAAAGTCACCATGACAGGTGATTTCATCTGCCGCGAGACTCAATCGCACGAGTAACGAAAAACGATTATGATAGGGAGAGCCCAACGATACGTTGATCGCCCACGCCCCCGCCGCCGCCCGCCCCCAGTGCAAAGCGCAAAGTGCAAAGTGCAAAGTCGTACTGCTACCACTGAAACGCTGCTGCCACTGTCTCACTCTTTGGATTTCATCACCATGAAACACCAACCCCGCCGTCAATTTTTGAAAACAGCAATCGCC
>PKCN01000089.1 GCA_002862205.1 Planctomycetaceae bacterium
GATCAGCTACTACAACAACCCTGGCAAGCCCAGTCCTTATGGATTGTGGGGAGCCCTTGGTTCACGTGGTGGCAAAGAGAAAATCGAGGAACAGCTCAACCAGTAAGTTCGGCTGAATCGAAAGATAACGAAAACCTCGCCCGCAACACGGGCGAGGTTTTTTTGTGCGCGGGCACTTTCATGAAGGCTTCAACAGCGCGACCAGAACAAAAATCAAGGAGCAATTCCGGAGTCTGCCAGTACGAGCGTTCCGTTTCAGATATTTGCGACAGACCGTACACGTTGCCTCCCGGCAATCAGCAAAATGCCAGCGACAACCGATGCGAAGGCGCCAACGAGAATAGGATACTGTGGTGCGAGGCCTGCAAGAATCCCACCACCAAAGCACAGCAGAGCCGAACCAAAGACGCGTACAGAATGAGCCACTCCCAACATGCGTCCCTGCGACTCGGGCGAAGCTGTATTTGAAAGCAGCGTTGACATGTTAGTCGTCCCCATTGCCATGCAGGCTCCGATCAAAGGCAACAACAAACACAACCATTGCCAGTTCGAAGGTGTAATCATCAACACCAGCAACAACCCCAACGAAATCGCGCAAAAACTCGTGATCACTCGTGGTGCCCAACGCTTACCGATGGGTTTGATCAACAGCCACTGCGTGCTGACCATGGAAACACTGGTATAGGACATCAGCCAACCCACCTGCGATGAGGTGAATTCCCACTGCTGCACAAAATAAACAGGATTGAACTGGAACACGAAATCAATGCCCAGGTAGAGAAAAAAATTGACGAGCAGGAGAGAACGAAATGGAGCAAGACGAAATGCTTCGCCCATCTCCTGTATGCCCTTCCCCATTTGAATCCGTCGATCAGCATCGCCTGCTGGCTTTGATGAGGGGAATCGCCACAGGATCAGTAATGCACAAACACCACAAATCCCGGCTGCAACATAAAAAGGCAGGGAATAGGAAGCGAAACTGAGGTACTTTTTATCAGCAAGATGCCCACCAAGCACCGGTGCAAACACATACGCCAGGCTGCTTGCCATATAGATCAGCCCGAAACGTTGTGTCTTCTCGGCGCCGGTCGAGCAATGCGCAACTTCGGCTTGGGCCAGCACCAGCAGCACCCCCGCAAAACCGATAAAGAACTGACCTGCAATGATGACCCAGACAGTATCCGCCTGAATCGACCAAGCGATCGCTGCATTTCCCAGTGCCGTCACAGTCATGGCCGCCGCGAGCACCTGTTTTCTTCCATAGCGATCCGAAATCTGTCCCAGAATGGGCGAACCGACGAACTCACCAAACCGCATCATGGACATAGCCACGCCCAGCAAAAACGCGCGTGCTGCACTACTCGTACCCGCAGCCAGAACACCATGTTCAGCCGGATGCAAAAACATCGGGGAAAGCACAGGAGACACCAATGCACTGGCAAAGAAGCCGAGAAAGACAATCGCGTAGATGAGCAGCATGAGTATGGGACTCGGAACATAAAAAGAATGCGACTGGGTAAAAAGGAGTTTTCATCCCAGGAAAATTATGAAGCAGATTTACCTCGCCCTGTCACATGGGCAAGCATTGGTGCGCAGGCGTGAGGCCTACACGCATGATGCCGGTTATCGGACTTGCGACGATTGTAGTGGGCATTGCCATGAAGAGCAGGCCGCCAACTGGTTCCCCGCAGGGATCAATTTATTTTGGCCTCGCTTTCCCTGTCGCTGAACCATTGAGCCCCGCGGATCAGCCCAGAATGCAGAAAACAGGGACCTTAGCCATTCTCGATCCATACGATCAGCGGAGCAAATCGACCTCACGAGCCATCTCCAACCGCGTCGGATTCTGGGGCAACAGGTCAGGGAAGGATCGGCCACTGCTTGGGGGGGCGCAGATCGTTCCAGGTAGGAAAAGCTGTTTAGCTCATTCAAGTCCCACAACAATCCAGCCTTCCTCACGAGTTAAACTTTGACTTTCCGTGGTAGCGAGCTAAGGAATTGTGGGCAAAGTAGTCCCATTCCGTTCCCATCACGATTTGTCTTCGGCGATGACCCCTCCTTCATTCAAAACGATCCGCCGCACGATCATTTTTACGGGACTGGTCTCGACAGTGCTTGTGGTCAGCCACCTGATCCTCACTTTACAGGCAAGCGAGTTTCAAGCCTCCCTGGCAGCGGTCGTGGAATCAAAGCGAGAGGCTGTGGCTCAGCGTCCCTACCTTGAGCGTCTCGAAAAGATTGCGAAGCGTGACCGGGAAGTACTCGCAGAGACGGAAAGATGGGCCCAACTGATCGACGAAACGACGCGGAAGATGATGGAAAGCGATCAGATCATCGCTGCCAAGCCGGAATTTCACGCAGACATTCCTCCGCGTCTGGATGGACACTGGGCCTACCGTTCTCTTCAGCGGACCACGGTACCGCCTTGCGATAACCCCAATGCTCGCAACCCAATCGATCACTTCATCGAAGCCAAGTTGCAATCTGCGGACAAATCATTGGGGCCAATCGCAGACAGTCAGACGCTGACACGTCGCCTTTACCTTTCAATCACTGGCATCTTGCCGGAGGAGTCCGACCTCAATAGCGGCCCTCAGATGACGGCTGACGAGGCCGACAGGCTGATCGAACAGTTACTTGGGAGCACGCGTTTTGGTGAGCACTGGGCGCAGTACTGGCTGGATCTTGCCCGATATGCTGACAGCAACGGTTACGAAGAAGACGAAATACGTCCTCAGGCTTACGTCTACCGCGACTTCGTGATTTGGGCATTGAACCACAATCTGCCTTGGGATCAATTTTTGCGTTGGCAAATCGCGGGTGATGAACTGCAATACGAAAATCCCATGGCAGTCGCCGCAACGGGTTTTCTGACAGCTGCACCCTACAACACGTTCATGCCTCAGGAATCGGAAAGGTTTGATGAACTGGATGACATCGTATCGACAGTTGGCAGTGCGATGCTTGGTGCCAGCGTCGGATGCGCTCGCTGTCATGACCACCCTTACGATGACATCGCCATCGACGAATACTATTCGCTCGTTTCGATTTTCCGTAAAACCGAACGTAAAAATGGTTACCTGGATCAGATCTCCGGCGAACCCTTTCGGGACGTTGATCTTTGGAAGGAAGAGGTTCGACAGATTCTGCTGACCGGTGCTCGTCATGAAAAAATTGAGGACCTCGATTTCACGGACGAAGAGAAAGCGGTTCTGCGTCTGCCACTGGATCCGAATAACCAGGAGCAGTTAAGACTGCTTTCGATGTGTGAGCGATGCCTGATGGTGGACGACTCGTACATCGAAAAAGATTCCGAACCAGCGCAACATGACCGAGAGCGTTATGAGATTCTGGTTGAAAAGATCGAAGCCGCCGAGGAGGAACTTCCTGAAGCCCCGCTACGCGGTCTGGTAATCACGGGCAACGAGGCCGCAACGATCCCAGTTTTGTGGGGTGGTTCACTACAGCAACCGGGTGACGAAGTGGGACCACGATTCCCTGCCGCCCTGGCCATTGCCAAAAGCGGTGATGTTCACAAAGCGTGGCAGAGTTGGGACCCAAGGCATAGCAACGCGAGACCACGATCCGCGCTTGCCCACTGGATCACCGACTTCAATGCAGGGGCAGGACCTTTGACAGCGCGCGTTGCGGTCAATCGTGTCTGGCTGCACTACTTCGGGTTGGGACTTGTCGATACCCCGAGCAATTTTGGACGCGAAGGATCTGAGCCGAGCCATCCTGCACTGCTGGAATGGCTGGCTTGTGAATTGGTCGATAGTGGCTGGAACATCCGACATATCCACCGTTTGATTGTGTGCAGTTCCACTTTCCGACAAAAATCTAAGCAGCAAGACAATGTTGCTCGTGACCTATTTCATCGCTGGTGGCCACAACGCATGACTGCTGAAATGTTCCGTGATTCCCTGTTGCAATTGAGTGGTTATTACAACCAGCGGATGTACGGTCCCGCATTTCACCCCCCCATTCCACGGGCCGCCATCCTGAATCGTCACGAAGATGACCCGGATGAGACATGGCCAACGGTGGTGATTGACCGTCCTGAGATTTATCGCCGTAGTGTGTATATCTTGAAAAAGCGGACGAACCCACTGCCGTTCCTGCAACTATTTGATTCCCCAGGTGGGATCATTTCATGCCCCCAGCGTCGCGACACCACAGTTCCAACACAATCACTCGCTCTCTGGAACGATGGTTTCATGCGAGAGCAGTCACAACAAGTTTCAGCGCGTGCTTTTGCTGACAGCAACTACCAACTGGAAAACGCAATCCAACGATTGTTCTTGCGCTTATTGGGCCGAAATGCCGATCTACAGGAAGTGGAACGTGTTGAAGCATTTCTGAATCAGGGCAATGGTCTGGGAGACTTGGCTCAAGTGCTTTTGATGAGCAACGAATTCTGGTACTTCAACTGATCCGCATCTCTTTTACCCACCTGCTCCTTTCACTTACCCGCTTTGTCTAGCTGATTTGCCATGTTCACACGCCGAGAATTATTGTCACGCGCCGGAGGCGGGATGGGGATGCTTGCTTTATCCTCTTTGCTTCGCGACAACAACGCGGCCAGTTCCCCCGTGGTGCATCAGCCCACAAAAAAAGCCAAGTCCGTGATTTGGCTGTTCATGAACGGTGGCCCCTCTGGAATTGACCTGTTCGATCCAAAACCACTCCTGACAAAAATGGATGGGAAGCCTTTTCCAGGTAAACTCCGGACCCTGTTTCCCTACCCGGGAAATATCATGAAGTCTCCCTTTGAATTCAAGCAATACGGGGAGAGCGGCAAGCACGTCTCAAACGTCTTCCCTCATGTCGCCAAGCATGTGGATGAAATTACGTTCCTGAATGCCTGTGTTTCCAATGAACAAAACCATGTACCGGCCTGTTATGTCGTGAACACTGGTCGACAGCAGGTGGGTTCTCCCAATCTGGGATCATGGGCAACGTATGGTTTGGCCAACGAAAGTCGTGAACTTCCTGACTACGTTGTCATGTATGACCGTCGCGCGGCACCTGAAGGTGGGGCGAATCTGTGGAGTTCTGGTTTTCTACCGGGAGAATATCAGGGCACACTTTTCCGTTCTGGAAAGCACCCTATCCTGCATCTGGATCGCCCCAATGATTTAACCGCTTCGACTCAAAAGTCACAGCTTGAACTGCTGAACTGGCTCAATCGGCGTTCTGCCAACCACTATCCCGGCAGCACCCAATTGGACGCCCGCGCCAAATCATTTGAAATGGCCTACCAAATGCAATCATCTGTACCAGAGTTGGCCGATCTGTCTGACGAAACCGCAGCAACCCACGACTTGTACGGCCTGAACGATCCGAAATGCAAATACTTCGGTGCACAGTGTCTGCTGGCACGCAGAATGGTGGAACGGGAAGTTCCATTCATCCAGATCTATCATGGTGGTTATGAAAACAACTGGGATCAACATGGAGACCTGGTTGGTGGACACACGAATAACTGCTACGAAACGGATCAGCCTATCGCGGGCCTACTGACGGACCTGAAGCAACGAGGCCTACTCGACTCGACACTGGTAATCTGGGGAGGCGAATTTGGAAGAGCCCCGGTTTCGCAGGACAACGATGGCCGCGATCACAATCCCTACGGGTTCACAATGTGGATGGCAGGTGGCGGAGTGAAGCGTGGATACAACCATGGCGAAACGGATGAATTCGGCTACCTGCCCATCCAAGGCGCCGTCAGCATGCCCGACTTGCACGCCACAGTGCTTCATCTGATGGGTATCAACGAAGAGCATCTCACTTACCAGTTTGGTGGTCGTGAGCAAACAGCGACGAATGGTTTAGGACACGTTGTCAAAGATGTGATCGCTTGAGCATCTGCATGTTGTCTGCCCGGGTGAAATAACCCTCACAACCGGTAGAGATGGAACAAGCCAAACAGCTTTCCGGAAACTAAAAGATTCACGCCATTTAATTCGCATCACAGGAAGAAATTAGCATAGTTTTTGTGGGTGGGGGAAAGTATCGGGGCATCATTACATCAAAATAACGTTTAGGCATTCCGGGACGATTCCATGATTGTTACTCTTCGCAAACGACTGCAACGCCGTGGCGGCGCCATGGTGGAGATGGCTGTGATCATCCCCGTTCTTGTGGTGTTTCTGCTTGGCAGCGTAGAAATTGGACGGGCCGTAATGGTCAAGCACGTTTTGGAAGAGGCTGCAAGAGCTGGGTGCCGCGTCGCAGTCGCGGAATATAGTGACAAAGCCGACGTTGTCGAAATTGTAAATTCGGCAATGAATATGGCTAGTCTGTCCGGCTACAGCGTAACGGTCTCGCCTGATCCTCCCACCGAACTTGGCCCGTTTGAAACCGTTACCGTGAACGTCAGTGTCCCTTACACGGATGTCTCATGGTTTGCTCCCAACTTCATGACCGACAAGACATTGACAGGTGTTTGCGTCATGCCAGCGGAATCCGAGGGTGATGATCCACCGGGGCCGAGTGGCAAGAAGAACAAGAGCAAGAAAGGAAAGACCAAGAAAGGAAAGACCAAGAAAGGAAAGAAAAGCGGCAAGGGCGGCAAGGGCGGAAAAGGTGGCAAGGGCGGAAAAGGTGGTAAGGGCGGAAAAGGTGGTAAGGGCGGAAAAGGAAAGGGCTAGGGCTTAGTCGCGACACGAAAGTAAAGACCTAGGGAAAACGGGAGGCAATCGTGATCCCTCACTAATCCGGGTCGTCCAAGGAAACATGATGATGGAAGAATATTCAGAATCGCAACAACTCCAGCGTCGCAGATCGGTCAAACGCCGTCGCAATGGAGCGATCATCGCCTTGATTCCTGTGCTCATTCTCGCTCTTGCAGGAATCTGCTGCCTGATGATCGATCTGGGCCACATCACGGCAGTGAAAAGCGACGCTCAGAACGCGGCCGATGCCGCCACCCTCGCCGGGGCGTTGCAACTACGGATGCAACGAAAACCTGGCGGATCCTGGAAATATTCTGAAATCGCAAATCGCATGCGTGAGTTCTCTCGAGCGAACGACGTCGGGAGAAACGCATTGAAGTATGCGGATCTCCGTATCGGTCGCTGGAACCCTAACACCAGCAAGTTCAGAGTGGGTGGTTCTTTCACTTCACGGAATGCAGTGAGAGCGACTGTCAAGTGCGACTGCGATCTGTTCTTTGCCCACGTGTTTGGGACCGCAATCTCGAAAGTCGAAGCACATTCAATCAGTGCATTCGATGTCAGCCAGAACTCAGTTGGGGAAACGGTTTACTCGATTCCCTATGTGGTGAATTGAGAATCAATCCCAGTTTCACCCTGATGGGCGTCTGCCGGGGAAGTATCAACCCCACTCATCGCCTATTCGCTCAAACGCACACTCAATCTGCCGCACGCAATCAGGGTCACGGGGACCGACTGAGGACATGTCGAAAATTTCAGGCCCACTACAGTTTACTGTTTCCGAAGCGGTACGATTCCGCGATCTGTTGAGAGATCTCAACTACACGCCGTCTGGAATCGCTGACATTCTTTGTCAAGGCAAGGGCAAGTCAGAAACAAGTCAGCATGCCACATCGCAACTCTCCGCGACACTGAGTCATTCACCGCTCGAGACACTTCTGCGGCTCTTTCTTCTTCACCAACCGGTTGATGTCGAGCTGGTCAGAAAAACAGTCGAAGAGACGGACTTGTACTACTGGGTTCGGATGGGCCTGATTCGTATCGATCAGGGTACGGTGTTTCCCCTGATTCACATTTTCCCGTATGCACAGATGCTACTGGTTAGCGACCATCAGCGGTATGGAGGTAGCAGCGCAGCGCAGTTCCCGTCGCTCCACGAAGAAACAACACCAGTTGAAGCAGCTGACTTTGTGATGGGTTTGAATGCAACCTGTCTGCAATTGGCGAACGCAACGATTCGACGACCCAACGAATCCTTTCTTGATTTGGGATCGGGTTGCGGCATCCAGAGTTTCCTCGCCGCAAAGCACAGCCGGTCTGTGCTGGGAGTCGACTGCAACCCGAGGGCAATCAGCGTCGCCAGATTCAATACCATCTTGAACCAGATCGAAAATGTGGGTTTCCAGCAGGCAGACATGCAACGTGCTGGTCTTTCGGAAAAATTTGACTTTGTCGTTTCAAATCCACCATTCGTCATCCAACCCGGATTCCGCGCATTCTATCGAGACAATGGCTGTGCAGCGGACAATTTCTGTCGCACTCTGGTCCACAACACTCCGTTCCTGCTTCAGGAACAAGGTGTTTTCCAGATGGTGTTTGACTGGGCTCATGTCAAAGGTCAACCATGGCAACAAAGGCTCTCTGCATGGTGCGAGGAATCAGGTTGCGATGCTTGGGTCATGAGGTGGGAAACAAAAGACATCTCAGAATATGCCCAGCACTGGAATCGTGCATGGAAGAACGAGGCTGCTTTTGCTGACATCTACCAACGATGGATGACGTGGTATGCAGAGCAGGGAATAGAGGCAGTAAGCAGCGGAATGATCACCATGCGTAAAATCAGCACAAGACCCAACTGGTTTCGTGCCGACGATGCCCCCGGGGATTTCAACACGAGCGTGGGTGACGACGTTCAACAACTCTTCGAGTCCACCGAATGGCTGCAGGCCAGCGACGAGGAACTGCTGAACACATGTTTCAAGCTTCACCCCGCTGTCTGCCTTGATCAAAAATTGCAACAAGCATCCGGAACATGGGAGATAGCATCTGCAAATTTACGACGAAGAGAGGGGATCCCCTATCAGGGCGAAGTTGATTCATTGACAGCCAATCTTCTGCCGGAGTGCGATGGAAGCGCGACCTATGGTGATCTGCTTCTCAGCTTGGCGGCAAATAATCATCGCACTGTTGCCGAGATCACACCGGTCTATCTGGATGTCCTGCGTCGTTTACTCAGACGTGGATTCCTACTGGCTGAAGAACCAACAGAAGCCACGCCGTTGCATGGGATCCATGCAGCCAATGAAATGACCAATGGCAGCCTGCAACCGGTAGCAGCCCTGACCAATTGAGCGCGCAGTTTCAACGGTAGACACTTGCCCTGCACCCCACGCAGCCCATTTCCGTCCTGTCTGGCAAAAACTCCAGCCAACGGGCACTCATCCAATTGCAGCACGTTTATCGGTTATGCAGATTCATTGATCCTCCTGGTGACAGCAAGATCATGCACGAGTACATCAAAAAATGTTCCGTTTTCGACCTCAGTCAGCAAGACACCAGCGATTGACGAAAATGCCAGTTTTGAAACGACTTATCCTCGACATTCGCAAGTAAAACCTGATTTCAATTCAGGACTTCTCGCTACATGACCTAGGCTTCAACGGGGGTCCGTTTTATTTCAAATGTTTGGGCAAGGCTTGAAGATCAAACCTGCTATGACGAACCCGGCGAAACGAAGAACAATCGATTTCTATGCGCTGGAAAGTCGCATTCTGCTGAGCGGCGATAGTATCGACGCAACAGAAGCCCCGGATGCTGATGCAGTCGCAGCAGTTTTGCTTACTGAAATCGACTCACAAAACCAAACCCGCGAGTCTGCTCAAGCAGTCGGAATCGCTCAAACGGCGGAACCTATTGAGTTCTCTGGCGTCGCCGGTTCCGCAGAAACGCCAGCACAAGCGGCCTCCAACCTTGAGGTCATATTCATTGACTCTGGGGTCACTGCCTCCGAACAATTGATTTCTGATTTACAGGATTCCAACCTCTCGGAATCCCAGCGTTTGATCATTCAACTCAATCCCGACGAAAATGGGTTTGATCAAATTTCCAACGCACTTGAGCCTTTATCAGGTGTTCGTGCGATTCACATTCTCAGCCACGGCAACGATGGGGGCATCCAACTCGGTGCTTCAGAATTGAATCTTGACACGGGTGAAGCTTATGCCGGTCAGATTGCAAACTGGGGAAGCTCACTTGATTCTGGTGCTGATTTGCTGATCTATGGCTGTGACCTCGCAGCCCACGAGGATGGTCGTGACTTGATCGCATCACTGGCAACGCTATGCGAATGCGATGTCGCTGCCAGTGACGACCCCACTGGGCATGAAGACCTCGGAGGCGACTGGGACCTTGAGTTTGAAGTTGGACAAGTGGAAACATCGGTCGCGATCAGCGATTTCATGCAGAGCACCTGGATGTCAGTGCTCAATAGTCCGGCAGGCCCTGAAACAACAGTGGCCGATACACTCGGCAGCGAAAGCAATGCTGACGTTGCGGTTGCAAACTCGGGTGACTTTGTCGTCGTCTGGGAGTCAGACGATTCTAGTGGAAACGGAAACGACATATTCTTTCAACGTTACAACGTTGACGGAACGGAACAAGGCAGCACCACACGAGTCAACACCACACTTACCGGTGATCAGAATGCGCCTGCGATCGCCATCAAATCAGATGGTGGTTTTGTGGTCGTCTGGGACGGCAACGGAGACCAGGCTGGACAATCGGATAGCGAGGGTGTTTTCCTACAGCAATATGATTCCCAGGGAGTTGCCCAGGGTGGTGAAACAAAAGTCAACTCAAACAATCGTGTTGAATCAGATCCTGACATCACCATGAATGCGGATGGTGATTTCGTCATCGTCTGGGCCAGTGACGAAGCAGGTCCCAATACGGATGTTGAAATTTACCTCCAACGCTTTGACTCCGATGGCACAGCCCAAGGCAGTGAGACCCGAGCGAACACCACAACAGACCAGAATCAATTCGCCCCGGCAGTCGCGATGCGATCAGACGGTGGATTTGTGGTCACCTGGGAAGGCTACGGCGACGAATCAGGCCAAAACGATACCAATGGCATTTTTTACCAGCGGTTTGACAGCCTTGCCGTATCCCAAGGTGGTGAGGTCCGGGCGAACGCAACAACAGCGGGGGTACAATCGGAGGCTGAGGTTGCGATGCATACCAGCGGCAGCTTTGTGGTGACATGGGCTGGTTCAGGGATGATTTATCATCAGATGTTCGACGCAACTGGCAACACGGTTGGTGGTGAGTCCATCGACACCAATGCACTCTTGGGTCCCTACGCCTCACCATCGATTGCAATGACTGCATCCGATGGATTTGTGATTGCTTATGATGGGGATGGAGGCGGCACCACGGACGATGTCTACAAATCGGTATTCGACTCCAACGGAACGGAACTGAGCACGACTCAGGTCAACACATCAGAAGCAGTGCACTCCCAGGCTGTGGTGGCAACTGCCAGTGACGGGGGCAGCGTGGTTGTTTGGCAGTCCGTTGACGACCAAACTGGAGCTGACAGTATCCTGCTGCAACGTTACATCAACGCAACTGGGCCCGTGATCACTGATGGAATACTGATCACAGCCAATCCTGGCTATGAACTACCGACGCTACCCTCGGGAACTGCAGCTTTTGATAACCAACAGGTCGTCAGTTGGAATGGTGAATATGCAGCAGACTTCACAAGCCCATCATTGAGCAACATCGCTCTCATTGATGCTGCCTCGCGTCAAAGCAACGGAAACCTGCTACTCTCCGTGGGCTCGGAGACAGTCATCGGGGGCAGTCTGCAACTCGGGCACGGGGACATTGTCGAGTACAACCCTGCCACAGGCGACACGAGTCTTTTTCTGAAAGGCAGCCTGCTGGCAAATGGCTCGGATTCATTTGGCAATACATCAAGTATTTTCCTTTCGAACACTCCCTCTCCAGTCCCTACTGCAGAGAACATTGACGCCTTCCACCTGCTTAGCGACGGAAACATTCTGCTAAGCGTAGAAGGAACAGCAGGGATGGATGATGGTTCAGGCAATCGTCTGGCATTGGACGATGCCGACATCGTGCTTTACGATCCGGTCGCTAATGCCGCGAGCATTTTGTTTGACTTCGCCGGTCTTTACACCGGTGACATCAATGCGATCACCACACACTCTTCCGGTTTACTGACTCTGTCCAGTGGATCCAACATCACTCTGCCCAACGGTGATGTCTTCTCTCGAAGCGATCTTTTTCATTTCAACCACACGTCCGGAGTCATCAATGGCTTATCGCCGTTAGAAGGAAAACTGCACAGCAACAACCCGGGCGCGGAATTCACGAACTCGGGTGGCGGTTCGACCAACCCCAATCTGAACGCTGCAACATGGGCCGAGGCGGGTACCACCGCCAATTTCTCGGTTACTGAAGGCACCACAGAAATTACACAAATCACTGCCATTACTGAAAGTGGACAACCTCTCACATTCGGCATCAGCGGTGGTGTTGACGCGGCCAGCTTCACCATCGACTCCTCCACCGGCGAACTCTCCTTCGCATCGACTCCGGATTTTGAATCGCCTACCGATGCCAACACCGACAACAGCTATGAAGTCACCGTAGTCGTCGAGGATGCAAACTCTGCTTCGGACAGTCTGATGGTCACGGTGACGGTGACTGACATTCCACTGGACAGTGTCACTGACATCAACACCACGCCGAATGAGGTCTACGAAAGCGAACCTCTGGGACGCACGATTGGCGTGACAGCCAGCACATCCGGCGATACGGCCACCTACTCACTTTCCGATGATGACGAGGGCCGATTTTCCATTGACCCGAATTCAGGCGTCGTTACCACGGCAGTCAGTCTGGACCGCGAGGTCGATGGAGCGACACGTCAGATCGTGATTTCTGCAAGTGACGGCATAACGACTGCATCAGCCCCGTTCACGGTTTCCATCCTGCCCGTCAATGAGCATGACCCGGTCATCATCTCCGGAGGCGGTGGCAACACGGCATCGATATCTGTCTCTGAGACAATCACCAGCGTTACCAACGTCGTCGCCATTGATGCCGACTTGCCGGCAGAAGCGATCACCTATTCGATCACGGGCGGTGAAGACGCAGCGAACTTCAACATCAACCCAACCTCTGGCTTGCTCGAATTCAACATCGCACCTGACTTTGAAGCTCCAGTGGACATTGGATCCGACAATGTTTACACCGTGGAGGTGACCGCCAGCGATGTTGATGGACGTACCGATTCCCAAGTACTGAGCATTACCGTTGATGACATGGCCGTCTCGATCGCTGGCCAACAGACGAACGCATTCAGTGGTTCCAGTGTGACGCTGAGTCATGAAACAAGCGGTGACAATCGTTTCATGCTGGTCACGGTCGCGATGGCGAATCATGGCAATGCCATTGTGAACAACCTCACCTACAACAGTACCTCTCTCTCTTTCATTGATGCCAGCGTCTATTCCGATGGTGCCACGAATGAGGTGAGAATTGAAACCTGGTCACTGCTTGCTCCTGTCCTGGGAACCCACGACCTCATCGTGAATTTATCGGCCCCTGTGACCGACGGTGCCATTGTTGGCATATTGAACTTTGCGTCCGTTGACCCAGTGGACCCGTATGGCGATTTCGTCTCCCAAGGCAGCTCATCCAGCACATCCAGCTTGAACACCAACTCGTCCAATGACGACATGGTTTTCAGCGCCATTGCCGTTGAATACCATGGCGACTATGACTTGGTCCCCGGGGCAAACCAATCGGAACTGTGGGACCTCAGCACGGCGGGCCTGAACTTTGGAGCCGCAAGGCAGGATGGGGGCAATTCAGTCACGAGCTCATGGGCTTTTCAAACTTCAGATGCTTTGACTGCCATTGCTCTGCCGATTCATGCAACGGTCATTACCAATGCCAGCCCAATCATCACCTCCAATGGGGGTGGCACCGCTGCATCCATCAACGTTGACGAATGGGACACCAACAATGGCGCACCACCTCCGGGCTCTGCGGTAACGACGGTGACGGCAACGGACGCGGATGCTGGCCAATCGCTCCTCTACACAATCGTTGGCGGGAACGATTCTGTTCATTTTGAGATGAATCCGACCAGCGGCCAACTCTCATTTCTGACAGCGCCCGACCGAGAAAATCCCACGGATTTCAATAACGATTCGGTTTACGAAGTGATCGTCCAAGCTTCTGACGGGGCTGGAGGATCGGATGCCCAACTGCTGAACATTACCGTCAATGACATCAACGAGTATGTGATCACACCCATCACCGATGCAGACGCTACGAGCAATCAGGTTGCTGAAAACTCAATATCCGGCGTTCTGACAGGCATTACTGCATCAGCAAGCGATGCTGACGGCACAGCAACCGTCAGCTACGCATTGCCGGATAACGCGGGAGGACGATTTCAGATCGATTCATCAACGGGCGTTGTCTCCGTGGCCGACGGCACACTGCTGGATCGTGAAGCAGCAGCCAGCCATGACTTGACTGTTTCAGCGACCAGTTCCGACGGAAGCCAATCAACCCAGTCTTACACCGTGGCTCTAACCGATGTTGATGACAATGACATCGGAAACGTGACCGATGCGGCCTCTGAGCCCAATCTGGTTGAGGAGAATGCACCTGCCGGAACCGCCGTGGGCCTGACTGCCTTGGCAACCGACCCTGACCCATCAGCAACCGTCACCTACGATTTACAGGATGACGCAGGCGGTAGATTCCAGATTGATCCATCCTCAGGAGTGGTCACGGTCGCCGATGGCACATTACTGGATCGTGAACTTGAGGCCAGTCATGACGTCACGGTGCGAGCCACAAGTTCAGATGGCACGCAATCATCGACCACCTTCACCATTCAGCTGGGCGATGAGAACGAATTCTCCCTGGGAGCGTTGTCAGACGCCGACAACGCCAACAACGAGGTAGCTGAAAACGCAACTACCGGCACATTGACTGGTCTCACTGGACTAGCCATCGATGCTGATGCCACCGCAACCGTAAGCTATGCGTTGCAGGACAATGCTGGTGGGCGTTTCCAGATCGACTCTTCATCAGGCGTTGTATCCGTCGCTGACGGTAACCTGCTGGATCGTGAAACCGCAGCCAGCCACAACCTGACGATTGCGGCAACAAGCTCTGACGGCAGTCAGTCAAGCCAGACTTACGCGATACAAATCACTGACGTGGATGAATTTGATGTAGGAGCTGTAACGGACATTGATTCAACCACCAACACCGTCGGGGAAAATGCATCGCTGGGAACGGCGGTCGGCATTACGACGGATGCAATTGATTTGGATGCGACCAACAGCAGCATCAGCTATACACTGATTGATGATGATGGCGGCCGATTTGCCATCGACCCAGTCAGCGGTAGCGTCTCCGTCGCCAGCAGCATTGATCGTGAAGCGGATGGACCCCTCCGCGAAATCACCATCCGTGCAACTTCCCTCGATGGATCATTCACGGACCAGGAATTTTCCATTGCAGTAACGGATGTGAATGAATTTGATCTGGGCCCCATCATTGATTCCGATACGGCAAGCAACGCAGTCAACGAAAACTCAACCACGGGCGTCCTGACCGGCGTGACTGCCTCGGCGGTCGACGACGATGCAGAGAACAACACAGTCACATACTCATTGGACGACACTGCTGACGGGCGTTTCCGCATTGACCCGGTCACGGGCTCAGTGACCGTGGACAACGGTTTGCTGCTCGACAGGGAAAATGCAGCGAACCACCAAATCATTGTACGCGCCGTTTCCAGTGATGGCAGCCTGCAAACGCAAATGTTTGAAATTGTCATCAATGATCTGAATGAGTTCAACACGACCAACACCCTTGATGTTGATCCAGCTACAAATCAAATCGACGAGAATTCACCGACAGGCACGAGCCTGGGAATCACCGCCAATGCTTCTGATGCAGATGCCACACAAAATACAATTCTGTATTCGCTGGACAATGATGACAGCGGGCGATTTACGATCGATTCGTCGACGGGTGAGGTGAGCGTAGCGGGGGTCATCGACCGCGAGTCATTGAGCGATTCATCGACCATCGTGATTCGCAGCACGAGTGCGGATGGCTCGTTTACGACTGCGAGTTTCGAAATCAACATTGGTGACCTCGACGAGTTCGATGTCGAACCGGGTGTCGACACAGACCCTCTTCCCAACACGGTTGATGAAAATTCAGAGGGCGTCCCGGTGGGGCTGAGCATCAATGCTCAGGACGCGGATTCCACTGCAATTGTCACGTATTCACTTGACGACAGCGCGGATGGAAGATTCAGTATCGACAGCAGCACCGGGCAGGTGGTTGCCGTTGGAAATCTTGACTTTGAAACGCAAACATCCCATACGATTACAGCCCGAGCAATCAGCAACGATGGGTCTGAAAGCATTCAATCATTCGTAATTCAGGTGCAAGACGTCAACGAACCCCCCAATGCAAACCCCGACTTCTTTGCACGATTCAAAAACTCAGATGGCGGATCACCTGGTGTGCTTGGTAACGACACCGACGTCGACGGTGATGGGTTGTCTGCAATTCTTGTGGATGGAACATCCAATGGCCGTCTCGTTCTCAACAGTGACGGATCATTCAGTTACAGCGCGAACGTAGGATTTGTCGGTGTCGACACATTCCGGTACCAAGCCACAGACGGCAGTCTGGTAAGTGAACCCGTGCTTGTGCAAATTGAAGTTATGGCACCAGCGCCACCCGAGGCTTATGACGAGGAGGACAACGACGCTGACAGAGCAACCGCAACCAGCAACACCGGAAATCCTTTGATCGGTATTGAAGTTGCGGCAAGCCCAGATGAAAACCAACCTGAGACGCTACAAGATAAATCTGCCATTCACCATCTGACCGAAGAGGAAAGCCGAACCTCGGTTAGTCAGCTGTTTCCTGAGCATCATCGAATGGAAATGTCGACAGATTACCAGGCGAGCATGAGTGCCAATGCAACAGATGGATCAATAGCACAAAGATCCAACTGGGAAGCTACGATGTTCCGTGAGTTGCTTCAAATCGACATCCAACAAGCAGTGGTTTGGCAGGACTGGGACACGCTACGTGAAACAACAGAAACACCACCGATCCTCTATGTCGTTGGCTCTGCTGGGTCTGCAGCTGGCATTATCTCGGTGGGTTACCTGCTCTGGATCCTGCGTGGTAGCACGGTGATCACCGTACTGACCTCAAGTGCCCCTCGATGGCGAATGGTCGATCCCACGGCCATCCTGACGGCTTATCGCGGATCAATCGATTATGACGATGATCAGATGGAAGACATGCTGGGGTGAGATCACCGCCCACCAAACACATTGCGATATCACTGGTTTGGAATATTCGATACAGCCCGCATAGTTCACTTGCTGTGACAACTCGTGAATCACGACACTTGGAATTGTTCTGCATGAGCGTGGGTCATAAGCCACTCTTCCTGAGAAGCCACCCTACCGTGGGGTAGCCAATCGATTTCGTCTGAACGGCAGGATTGTCCATCGTGGGCAAGATGTTATTCGTCTCAATGAAGCTCGCCTTCGCAATGGTATGCGTGGGCGCCAGCCTCATTCTCGGAGCTCAGTGGCTGGGGATCATCCCTGACCAGAGCCGGGAATTGATGCGTTCACGTCATGCGCTCAGCGAAGCGGTTGCCATCAATGCATCCTCGCACGTTCGTAAACAGCAATGGCTGGATTTGCAGACCACCCTGCAAACGCTGGTGGATCGCGACCCAGATATTCTCTCCATCGGATTACGCACGGATCTGGGTGGCTTGCGTTCTGAGACAAAGTCGCACAACCAACTTTGGTCCTCGCAAGACATGAAAGACGCGGGCATCGAGATCATCGAAGTCCCCATTTCGTCAAATCGTCAACCTTGGGGGACCGTTGAGTTGACGTTCCGTCAGGAGAACATGACACTCTGGTCACAGCTCCAGAACCTTCCTGTATTCCACCTATTGCTGTTCTTCTGCCTCGCTGGATTGGTCGCATATACCGCATTCATGATGCGGGTACTCAAACTTTTCAACAACACACAGGTGGTACCTGATCGCGTCCGGCAAGCCCTCGATACCCTGACCGAGGGTCTGCTGGTGCTTGATGAATCTGGTCGCATTGTTCTGGCCAACAGCGCATTTGCAAAAATCATAGGCAAACAGCAGGACGAGCTTGAAGGAGTTCAAGCTTCGGAGTTGTCATGGGTCGCTGCCGACATCGTCGAAGGGAATTTTCCATGGAGGCTTGCCATTGATGAATCCGTCGTGCAAACCGAAAGAATCCTCCGCTACCAACTGGGCAATGGCCCACAACGCATCTTTTCGGCAAACGCAGCCCCCCTCGGAAAAAAACGTGGCCAGAGAGGTGCTCTGGCAACCTTTCGTGACGTCACTCATCTTGAAGAGCACCGGGCGGAACTCGAACGCATGCTCGGTTTATTGCGAAACAACCGGGATGAGGTTCGCCGCAAAAATCGCGAACTGGAAATATTGGCAACACAAGATGCACTGACTGGCTGCCTGAATCGACGTTCATTCTTTGAAGCGTTCGAAAGTTTGTGGACGGAATCTCAGGCCCTGGGCACGAAACTCTCATGCGTCATGATCGACATCGACCATTTCAAAATGGTCAACGACACCTATGGCCACAACAGTGGCGATGAGGTTTTGAGGCGTGTTGCACAGGAGCTTCGTGAAATATTCAAAAGTCGCGGGATGGTTTGCCGTTACGGTGGAGAAGAATTCTGTGCCGTTCTGCCACAGTTTGGACTTGAGGAAGCAATTGCTCTGGCTGAGAAAACTCGCATTGCGATTTCAGAAATCCGGTTACTCGATCCGGCAGAACTCCGACTGACTGTCAGTATCGGTGTTTCAGAATTACGCTTCACTCCCGTTGATACACAGGATTTGATTCATCAGGCAGATAAGGCGCTGTATGTTGCCAAGCGTGAAGGACGCAACCGAATCATCTGCTACAACTACGGATTCGCAGAAGACACGGAAGAGGCAGAGGCTGAAGATGAACCCGAAGAGCGAATCGAAATTCCATACCCAGCGGTGACGGCTCTCGTCAGTGCCCTGTCATACCGAGACACCAATACCGCTGAGCACAGTCGGCGTGTTGCCGACATTTGCACCAGAATCGGTTGCGAAATGCTGGAACCAGCGCAAGTTTATGTGTTGGAAATCGCAGCCTTGCTGCACGATATCGGCAAAATCGGTGTCCCAGATGAAATCCTGCTCAAACCCAGCTCCCTGACAGGAGATGAATGGGAGTTGATGGGTCGCCACGATCGGATTGGCGTCGAAATCATCACCAGCGCGTTCGATTGCCCTGCCTTATCTGAAATCATCTTCAATCACCATGCATTCTATGATGGCTCCAAAGGTGGCAGCCACCTGCCGAAGGGTCAGGACATTCCTCTTGGCGCGCGTCTGCTGGCCATTGCCGATAGCTACGATGCAATGGTTTCTGATCGCATTTACAGAAAAGGTCGCTCCCACGAAGAAGCCGTCAAAGAGCTGAAACGATGTGCCGGAACACAATTTGATCCCGAACTCGTGCAAATATTTGAGAAGACAATCAACGCCAGTGTACCGGTTTTTGCGGGTGGTGCCCTGTCCATCCGCAAACAGACCGCGATCCAGATTGGGTATCAGGTTGAACGTCTCGCTAAAGCTGTGACGGAGCAGGACATTCCCGAATTGAAGTCCTTGGCGTCTGACCTCGGAGCAATTGCTCGGAGCAGCAATATCGAAGACATCGCCGAGGCAGCAGAAAAGATTGAGATTGAGGCCGGATCAGAGGAACTGCAATGGCTGTCTCTCTTCCGTGACACCCACGAATTGATGGACCTATGTCGGGCAACCCAAAGTGACTTCCTCCGAAAGACACTTGAGAGCGAAGCTGATCAAGTCAATCAGTAGTCAGCAGTCTACATGGCATGGTTGGATCGCGCAAAACCGTTGCCTCTGTTAAAACGGTTGGCTCATTGCTACACCACATCGAGTCACGGTGGCAGTAAGCGAGAACGGTGAATTCCGTCCCCGGTCCACTCCACTTTGTCGCAAGATCACCAAGCACACACTTCAATCCTGGTGTTGCTATCTTCCTGTGCCTTTGAACACAACCCTTATGGTGCGGACAATGAGAGACAGATCACCACTCGCCGAGCGTCGCTGGATGTAATCGAGATCCAGACGCATCCATTCCGAAAACGAAACCATGGATCGTCCAGAGACCTGCCAAGTGCACGTCAGTCCGGGAGTCACATCCAGTCTTCTACGCTGCCAATTGCTGCAGGAATCGATCTCTTCACATGGCAATGGTCGAGGCCCCACCAAGGTCATGTCTCCGCAAAGGACATTCCAAAGCTGCGGTAACTCATCCAGACTTGTGCGCCGCAAAAATCCTCCGACACTTGTGATCCGCGGATCACGTGTCATTTTGAAGGCTGGCCCATCCTGCTCACTCTGACTCAGAAGAGCTGCTTTCTCTTCTTCGGCGCCCATTCGCATGGTACGAAACTTCAGGATGGTAAACGGTTTGCCACCCAACCCTGTACGTTGCTGACGAAACAAAACGGGGCCCTGCGAAGTAAATTTGACGACCAGACTCACCAACAAAAGTAATGGAGACAGGCAAAGCAGCCCCAATGATGCAGCCACGATGTCGCGTAAACGCTGATACCAGGTAAGAGGCTGCGTGAAAAATCGCTGCAAAGATTCACTATCCTGACGTTGGGCGTTGTCCGCCATTTCAGCTTCCGTCACTGGATCGCCACCCTTAACGATATCTGTTTGAGGATCGGGTGAGTTGTCGTCTTGAGCCCCTTGCGGCGTCGAAAGCGAAGACGAATCGGAGGGATAACTGTAAACCGAAGCAAGCGGAGGGCTGTTGTCATCAGGAAGCATTTCCACAACCTTGTTCGCGACAATCCAGGCTCCTTCCACTGACGTGTCTGTGAGCAAAGCCCCAACGACACCTGCTTCAAGTCGCCCCAGTTCGTCAGTGATCCGCAGATGCTCCGACAGAATGGCCCCAATCTCCTGAATCTGTCGATCCGTCTGCGAAGCAGCCGTACTTTCAAAAATGAGCAGACAGAAGTTGGGCCCTCCCCGATCGCACCTGACTCGCTCTTTGAGCAGACACTCGGAAAAACTCAAATGATCCAACATTTGACGCGGCCCACGCGAATAGGCCGTCAGCAAATCCTCGAGATTCCAAGACGCCTCAGGCGGCAAGGCAGCGGGTTTCGGTCTGGGTGATTTCTTCGCAGACATCTTCACTGAGTTGGGATGAGCAGACTTTCGCCGACGGTGAGCATCATGATATCACAGACAATGGCTCGCGTTTCCAAGCGATCTAATCAACGCAAGCCCATCCCCCATTCTAATCTGCTTTAGATCGATTCAACAGTCTCACCACACTCTTCCGGGGGAACTGCAGACCTTGCCTTCACCACGCTGACCTCGCATGCGTCTCATTCGCCAAAACCCATCTTCGAAATGGAATGGCAGACGGGAGATTGAGCAGGATATTACGCACAACCCGAACTACACCTACAATCGGATATCTGGTGACCAAGCTGCGAGATTTCCCCCTTCGACATCATCGCCCAAGCAGTTTCCAGGCCTGTTCATTGCAGGGACGGGCACTCAAACTCAGATTCAATCCAACACATGGAGCAAGTTGCTGTATTGATCGGTCCACTGGATTGCAGGACGATCGTTGTAATATTCATCTGCCTTCAAAACCTGCATCTCGGGTCGCTTCAGCAGATCAGCATTGGTACTGAGCAGACACCATGAGGAACCAGCTTCATCCTGACCAGCATCGTCGTCATGTTCGGTATCAATGCAGATCAAACCGTAACCATTACCCGCTGCGAGCCCCGAAACCACCGGATAGAGATTGAGATAACGATTGCTGATATGAATCGCAATCACACCATCTTTCCTCAGATGTTTTTTGTAGACATCAAAGGCCTCCATCGTCAAAAGATGGGCAGGAATGGCATCACCACTGAAGGCATCAAGGACCAACAGGTCATAGTTCTGAGGCTCCTGTCTTTCAAGGGCTACACGAGCGTCAGCAAGCGTTATCCCTATCTCTGCTGGACTATCCTTAAGAAAAGTGAAAGGTGACTTGGCCAATGTGATCACATCAGGATTGATCTCATAGAAATGGAAATAATCTCCCTTCCTTCCATACACTGCGGTTGTCCCTGACCCCAAGCCAACAACCCCAACCCGAAGCGTCTGATCGTTTTCCCCGAGAGCTGCCAAAGCCAATGCAATGCCACTGTCTGTTGAATAGTAAGTGGTCGGTTTTCTCGAAAGCTCCTTGTTGACGAACTGAAATCCATGCAGCGTGTGCCCATAGTACAAGGCTCTTCCCAGCTGTCCTTGCTCCCCTGCATGCTCGACATCGATCCGCAACACGCCGTAAAAGTTACGACGTTGGAGAACGGTTTCATCATTCCCGCCATCCCAGTTCCCTGATTCGATGAGCCACAATCCGGAAAGTAAAACAGAAAAACTGGCAACACAAGTCAGCACGCGTCTGCTTCTCGCCCCAGTCGTCAATGCTGCGTCTGCCTTGACAACTGAAAGAATCGGGATGTAACAGGCGACTGCCAAGCCGAGGGCGAGCGTTATTTGCGTCTCCATGAAGGAATTGAAAACAAGTGGACACACCAATGCAACACCCATTCCACCGATCGCACCACCCGTAGCCATCGCCATGTAGAACGAGGTCAGATACTTGCTATGAGGCTTGCGTCTGACCAATTCACCATGACACATCATGCAGATAACGAACAAAGTGAGCAGTGACATTGCCGTATGCAACATCAGATGGTCACCAAAATAATCAGACCACGCAAAATCGGGATCAGGGGCATCAAACCAATGATTCATTAGCGCCAGTTCATCGTGGTTCAAAAAAGCGAAGCTGACAATCACGGCAATGCCGCCGATGGCCCACAAGCGAGGTACGTAAAGCTTTGAAAACTCAAAATTGATAATAAAAGTCAGCAGATAAACGCTCAATGGAAGTACCCACATCAACGGTGAGACTGTCATTTCAAGGCACATGTGATTCGAAATCGACAACAACGCAAAAGATCCAATCGCGGCAAGCCCAATCCAGACAACCCAATCATTCCTCGTCACCTCCTGCGCCACCTCGTCAGCCTCATCATTCTCAGCGGCGATTGCATTCTCGACCAACGCAGTACGATTACTCCGCACCAGAACCACGACCATTCCTGCACAGAACAAAGCAAAGGCAATGAATCCACCCGCCCACACGTATGCCTGCATCGAACTCCCCATCAGTGGTTCGATAAGAAAAGGAAAACTGAGCAAGGCAAAAAGTGATCCCGCATTGGATAACGCATAAAGACGATAGGGGACCTTGCCAGGCAATTTTGCTGCGTACCATGCCTGCAACAGAGGCGCTGTTGCGGATAACAGAAAATAGGGCAAGCCGACATGAGCCAATAGAACCAGAATAATCCGCAAGGTGGGAAGGCTTCCGTCCTGCGGTTTCCAAGCCTCGTCGGGAATGATCGGCAAAAAGAGCAAACAGGCAAGCACCAGAACCATGTGGCAAATCACCTGAGCCCTCAACGAAAGAAAGCGATTGATTGAATAGGCATAGGCATAACCAGCCAACAGCATGACTTGGAAGAACATCATGCACGATGTCCAAACCGCGGGCCCACCACCAAACCATGGCAAGATCATCTTGCTGATCACCGGCTGAATCTGAAACACCAAAAATGCGGAAAGCAACGTTGCAAACGCACAGCAGGTTGTGAATTGCAAGGTCGCACTGGACCTTGATTTCTCGGCTTGATGCCTGGTGTCTTCCACGTCGAGATCCTGATACGTGAGCAAAGATAGAAGGGTTTTCAGGTTTGCATCAGCTGCTCCAATTGCATGGATTCAAAGGAACAAGCAGCTTCGGGAACAGAACGCGAAACGCCCCTCCATACGATGCTTGCCAGCACAGTGCATTGAATTGTTACACTCGAATAAAGATATTCCTCAACGGGTTACGAGTAAGCATTTACGAATCCCCCCCCCACTGGCGTCTGTGCGGTCGAGAACGGTTGTATGGAATAGAAGCAGCAATCACTGAACCTTAGCGAAGGGTCCGGCAGCAAACCGACCAGCGGTGGCCCGATGATGGCTGCGATGCGACAAAGATCAGTTCCCCACAACGCTCAGATTGGTCGGGAACGTGACGATTTTCCGAGCGGGCCCCATCCCGCCAGCGACCGCTATTCTTTTCAACAGGTGACAAACGATCCCTGTTGCTTGGAATACGAGTTCTTACAATGAGGCCATGTTCCAACTCCGCTGTACTGTTCGAAACTGCAACTTAGATCTGAAACGTCAGGCTACAAGCCTCGTCTGTTCCTCGGGGCACCACTTTGACCGCGCCAAAGAAGGCTACTGGAGCCTCATTCAGCCACAGGACCGCAAATCAGTCAAAGCTGGTGATACAGACACCGCTGTCCTGGCGCGCCATCGATGGCTTGAACGTGGCCACGCAAATGAACTGATCGAATTTCTCACTCCTTGGGCGAGTAAAGCAGCTGCTTGCTCCGCCACTGAAACGCCCAGAATTCTTGATCTTGGTTGTGGCGAGGGATCATTTGGGCCTGCTCTGTTCGGAAACAACGCCGACGGATACTGCGGCATTGACCTGTCCAAACGCGCTGTTCGCATGGCTGCGAGGGGTTGGCCCGAAGCGACATGGGTATTAGCAAACGCGGATCGCACGCTGCCCATCCATGACCAGAGCATCGACTGCACGATGTCTTTATTCGGTCGTCGACCCGTCAGCGAAATCTCGCGGATTGCGAAGCCCAACGCCATGTGCCTCATTGCAGTCCCTGCCGAGGACGACCTGATTGAGTTGCGTGAAAAGACCCAAAAAGCCGGTCACCGTCGCAGTCGCTGGAAAACCATCGTCGATGAATTCAGCGTGGCCGGATTTCAGTTTGTCAAACACCAACTCTGGAAACAACAAATGAAGTTGGACCGTGAGGCGATCAACGATGCTCTTGCAATGACCTACAGGGCAGTCAGACACTCGCAACATGCGAGACTGGAATCGGTCACCGCAATGCAAGTCACTCTCGCCGCAGACGTGTTACTTTTTCAACGTAGCGTCTGATCGATCCGCATGATCCAGCAGGTCACCCTTCTGTTTGCCGAGTGTCTCCAGATTGAAATCAGCCAGCAAAGCCGGTGTGTCGCCACACTCATAAAAATCGACGACCACAAAGTTCGGGAAACGCATCGTTGCCTTCTCACATCCTTCAATTCGAGGCTTGAGAACACTTGATGCGTTCGCTTGCATTGCCAACCCCAAACCGGCAACCGGACGCGTCAGAAAGTGATTCAGAATGAACAGTGAATTGGATGAATTACCACGGTTGCGTTTGAAATTAAAATTCTCAACCCGCTTGACCGAATAATGGGTTTCCTGGCAAAACTTCCAGACATCGTGATACCCCCGCCACTCACCACCACCTGAATCAGTAAACACAACTAAACGCTTGTCGTCGGCAATCATGTCGTCGATACCGGGCCATGGATTGCCGTCAGTCTGATGATGCAACCTGCTCAACAAACCAGCTTTCTCAAAGGCGTCCCGCACCTTGGCCGCAGGCACGTAGCATTCCAGAATGACCGTCACAATCACATCGGTATGCTTCTGCATGAACGCCTCGATTTCTGCGAGACCGGTACCTAGCGGTGTTTTTCCCAACATCGCGGAACTGTGCAACAAAAACGGCTCACCATCAATCAGATGCACATCGAGCATCAAACCACGCACACCATCTTCCAATTGTCGCGTGATCCCGAAGGACTGATTCGGGAACCACCATCCCTCAGCCCGGTTTGACATTGCATTGTGGGTTACCAACCATGCGATGCGATCGTAACGGGATTGACGATACCCGGGCATTTGCTCGGGATGGCAATTCCCAGAACCAACCAGGGCACTGCCACCCTGCTTCGCCTCTGGCGACCGCTCTGGATCAGTCAACACGTTGTCGTTCGCATGTGCAACTGGAACGGCTTTTCCCTTTGACTTCACCTCCTGTGAACAAGCAAGTCCAGCGTTCAGAACAACCTGCAAAAAGACCACCAACAAACCCAGAAATACCTGAACGTCAAGAATACGCTGTGGAATGTCTGTGATTCGAAGTGACGGAGTCGGATGTCGCATGGGTCACCACCGAGGGATGTAACAGCTAGACGAAAAAAGGCAGTCGCAAAAACACTTTTCCTGTTTTGGTATAGTCTAACTCGATCCATCGCCTTTTTCGATGACTGCAACTTGAGCAATCTGTTAAGCAGAATCACGATAAACATTTGCTCCGATACCCCCTCACCCTTGATTGCGTCAATTGTTCAGGATCCAACATAAGGCAAGCCATGCAACTGATACCCCGAGTCACCCAGATCAGAAACATTCCCAGTGCGACTGGCGCAGTGATGTTTCTACTGTCTCTTTCGCTATCCACCATCCATGCCAGGCAGCCGAATATCGTGTTCATGATCGCTGATGATCTGGGCTGGGCAGATGTTCAATTCCACGGGGGTAATGTCCCGACGCCACACTTGAACCGACTTTTGAAATCCGGTGTCGAACTGCAACAGCATTATGTTGCTCCCGTCTGTAGTCCAACGCGAGCTGGCTTCCTGACCGGACGCTACTGGAGCCGATTCGGAGTCACGACGCCGACCAATCAATTGGGCCTGCCCATGGCCACAGTCACCGTTGCACAGGCTTTGCGCAACGCAGGTTACGCAACCTGCCTCACAGGCAAGTGGCACTTGGGCTCGGAAACACGATGGGGGCCCAACCATTTCGGATTCGATCACAGCTATGGTTCTCTAGCCGGGGGTGTCACCCCGTGGTCACATTTCTACAAGAAAGGAATACACTCGGTGACATGGCACCGAAACGGACAACTGGTAACGGAAACCGGTCACGTCACGGATTTGTTGACAAATGAAGCGGCGCAATGGATTGAGCAACAACAAAGCGATCGGCCATTTTTCCTTTACGTGCCGTTCACGGCTGTTCATCTGCCAATCCGAGAATCCGACAGCTGGCTTGAACGTGTCCCTGATACTGTGGCGGGCGAGGTTCCGCGTCAATACGCAGCGTGCATTCTTCATCTGGATGACTCGGTGGGTCAAATTGTGCGAGCGGTCGAAAGTATCGGCCAGAGCAGAAACACACTCATCGTTTTTACCAGTGACAACGGAGGATCAACCGCTGAAAACAATGACACAAAGTATCCAGACGACCATTGCCCCAGCGGCAGACTGCCGGGCAACAATCTTCCTCTGCGCGGCAAGAAAGGTGACTTGTATGAGGGCGGTGTTCGCGTCCCAACGATTGCGTGCTGGCCTGGCAAGATCACGGCTGGTTCAAAATCTTCAACGCCAGTGCATGTGGTCGATTGGATGCCAACCTTTTGTAAATTGGCCAATGCGAAACTAGATTCCGGACCACTCAAATGGGACGGTCAGGACATTTGGACAGTGCTGTCTGGAAAAGGAAAACTGCCTCCCAGAGCCCTGTACTCGGCGGGCGTCCATTTCCGCTCCCACGCCCTACGGGAAGGAGACTGGAAACTGCTCCTGTTCCGGGACAAAGGATCAAAACGCGAGCGTGCCGAGCTCTATAACCTCAGCAAAGACCCTTCCGAAAAAGTAAACTTGTCCCTGCGGGAACCTGAGCGTGTACAGCGAATGCGTCAACTGCTGGACTCCGCTGCCCGCAGCGACCGCGACTCGGTGGCAGTCCCCCACAACTGACACTGGGGCATGCACATCATTCTCCGAACACATGACAGCAAAGACGTACACATTGAATTTCCAGCCACTGCAATGACTGACAGGTCCTCACGTCAGACCAAAATCAGTCAGCCTCCCGGACGGTGAT
>PKCN01000368.1 GCA_002862205.1 Planctomycetaceae bacterium
AGGCATGGTTCACGAAGCAACCATCTAGAGATCGGCTAAACAGTGCCTGTCCCTTCTTTTCTGTCCCCTTCTTTCTCCCTTCTTTGCATTTCATGATTCGTCGCATTACGGCTTGTTTGAAATAGCGTCTGAGCCATTTGGTTTCACCTTCGCCTGCTGTTTCTGGTAGTGGTCTTGTACACCCGTTGAAATCAGCATGCGTCGCCCGTTCTCATGGATGCCCGCAATTGTTTTCAAGCTGCCGTCAGCAGTGACTCTGAAAACTACCGTGAAGCCATCGCCATCTTTGGCGTGTACTTCTTTGTGTTTAACCCTGCGTTTTGCCATGTTGTCATCGGACGCGTACTGAAATCCGTCTTGCAACACCCATGTACCGGTTTCCACATCCATGTCAGGAAAATGCTTCTTGTAAGACCTGTTGTCCAGAAAAATCCAACGATATGTTTCATCCCCAAGCAGCTGTTCGTAACTGCCAACAATCCCTTTTTCTTCCTCGTTAAGACTCCCCCCACACCCCACGCTCCCCATCACCAGCAGCAGCACCAGCAGCAGACCCAGCAAACGTTTCATTTTCAGCTCCTTTGGTAAGCCTATCCAGACGGCAATAGTGTACCCGGAGCCCGTTTTTCGCAGCCAGGGTTTTAAAATCCGAATTTTCAGACGCCAGAGGCTGTATCGTGGGCTGTAGATTTACGAAACTCTCTCAAACGATTAGAAGAGAGACACGGCACAATTCAGGGAGAAAAGGGGACAGGGGCGTGAAAGAGGGACGTAAAAGGAGGAAAGGCATGGTTCACGAAGCTACCAACTAGCGATGGCTAAAAAGTGCCCGCCCCCTTCTTTTTCCCTGCCCCCTTCTTTTTCGATCCGAGTAGTCCCACTGATTGGCTACCCACTGATTGGCTACCCACTGACGGTGCCAACGCAAGCTGGTGCCCGGCGTGAAGAGGGTCCCAGCTTGGGCTAAACTACGATCGCATCGAAATGATCGACGTGGACGGTGACGGCAACCTGAAACTGATGAGTTGCGAAGAACGCGATCAGTTAAACGTCTTCTGGTACGAGAACCCAAGCCTATGAATTTGATACACGTCAATCGTTTTGCACGTTACGTTTTGAGTGTCGCCCGTCATGAACTGCGGGTCAGTCTCTGCGTCATGGTGTTTTGCTATGCCAGCGCAGGCGACGCATTCGCCACGGAACGACCCGAGCTCGCCAGCGTTCCAAAGGGCCGGCCCAATGTCGTGCTGATCATGGCTGACGATCTGGGCTACGAATGCCTGGGAAGTTATGGCGGCACTTCCTACAAGACCCCGAACCTCGACGCATTGGCGGCGACCGGGATGCGTTTCACCAATTGTTTTTCCACACCGAAATGCAGTCCCTCACGGGTGACGATCATGAGTGGACGCTACACCCTGCGCACGACCACGACCTGGGGAGAGTTGCCCGCAAACGAGATCACATTCGGTCATGTGCTGCGTGACGCAGGTTACGCAACGGCGCTGGCGGGCAAGTGGCAAATGGTTCTGCAAAAGACGGATCCCGGACATGTGCGCCGCTTCGGTTTTCAGGAGAGTGCCGTTTGGGCCTGGCACGAGGGGGCTCGCTATTACAAACCGATGCTCTACCACAACGACACGATCATGGCGGACACCAAAGAAAAATACGGTCCGGATTTGTACTGTGATTTCCTCATCGATTTCATCAAAACCAATCAAGACAAGCCCTTCCTTGCCTATTACCCAATGGCCTTGACCCACTGGCCCAAGAATGACGAGCCGCCCGGCCCCAACGGGAAACACCTGGAATTCAAGGGGATGGTGGAAGAGATGGATCGGCAAGTCGGCAAGCTGACGACGACCCTTGACCGTCTGGGGCTGCGCGAGAATACACTGATTCTTTTCACCGGGGACAACGGGACGCCGACGAATGTGACCTCCATCATTCATGGCAAAAAGCTCAAAGGCGGCAAAGCCAAGTTGACGGATGCCGGTACCCGTGTGCCGTTGCTCGCGAACTGGCCCGGCACGGTCAAGGCCGGCACTCTTAACACGGACCTGATCGACTTCACCGATTTCATGCCCACTCTGGCCGAGTTGGCAATGACGACGGTGCCCCAGGACAGGGTGATCGACGGTCAAAGTTTCGTGGCGGCACTAAAAGGAAAGAATCCAAAGCCGCGTCAGTGGGTCTACACCTGGTGGGGCGGAAAGGAATGGCTGCGTGACAAGGACTGGAAGCTCTACGCCGACGGGCGGCTCTACCACATGAAAGCGGATGCGACCGAGCAAAAGCCGATGAAGAAAGGTACCGGCGATGCCGATGCGAAAGCGGCTCGTAAGAAACTGGCACGGTTGATGAGCGACCTAAAAAAGAGTGCCACCGTCAATTTTGGACAGCGATAAAGATCCGGGTTGAGGTGCAGTTGAACTTACCAACACCTTTTCCGCAGCGCCCACAGATCCCACTCATCACAGATCCCACTCATCACGACTACTCGTATCCACTTAAATGCAGGTGAGGATATCCCGAGCCTTCACGGTCATGACGCTATTTCTTTTTACCACGCTAAAAGGGGGACAGGCATGGGTCACGAAGCGAGCATCTAGCGATGGCTAAAAAGTGCCTATCCCCTTCCTGCCGCTTCTTTTGCTTCCTGCCGCTCTGTGCCCTTCCTGCCACTTCTTTTGCTTCTTGCCGCTTGTTTTGTTTTTTACCACAGGGCCGGCGCATGATGGAACTGCATCGCGTTTGATATGCTGGGTATTGTCCGCAAAAATTCGTAGCGAAAGGCGTCGAGGCTCCCGACAGGTAGAAAACCGAAACACTTGACGTGCTTCGCTACGGCTTGTCGCGTCTTAAGCCAAACTCAGACCTTCTGTTTAGCCCAATAGAGAATGCGACATGTCGCCAATTAACGTGTTGATGATCGGAACCGGCGAATATACGACCGGCTATGTTCACGGCATCGCCTCCGAATCTGACAAGAGTGCCGGCGTTGTTGGTCTAACGATGTTCGATTTGCGGCGACGGGGTAAGGTCGGCGGTCTTCGGATGGCAGGCACCAACGGCACGAAATTCCCCGGCATCCGCGACCATTTGAAAAAGATGATCGCAAGTGTTTACCGCGACATGGATGTCGAGTTTTCCAGCTTCCCCTCAGACGATGTGCCGCGGGACGCGGATTCCTACAAAGCCGCATTGGAGACCATGGAGGCAGGCGATGTGGTTATCGTGTTCACTCCAGACGACACACATTTCCCGATTGCACTGGAAGCGGTCCGGCGGGGTTGCCACGTGCTGGTCGCCAAGCCGATTGTCAAAACCCTCCAGGAACATTTGGAGCTGATTCATGCCGCCGAACAGAACAGTTCTCTGGTGTCGATGGAAGTTCACAAACGGTGGGATCCGATCTACGTCGATGCACGCGATCGAATCAGGAACCTGGGCGATTTCAGCTTCTTCCAGTCGTACATGAGTCAGCCCAAGTCACAACTGGATACCTTTCGGGCCTGGGCCGGAAAATCAAGCGACATCAGCTACTACCTGAACGCGCATCACATTGATTTCAATGTATGGTCCGTTTCAGAATTTGCCCGTCCCCGCACGGTTCATGCATCAGCCGCAACCGGCTGGGCCGAAGCCAGCGGGATTAGTACTGAGGATACGATTACGTTGACCGTCGATTGGGAGAACTTCAAAAGTGGTGGCAAGGCCACCGCAATCTACACCTCGTCCTGGATCGCCCCCAGGGCGGATGTCCACTCGCAACAACGGTTCCACTACATGGGGCACAAGGGAGAGGTGACCGTCGATCAAGCACATCGCGGCTATACTCTTGCCACGGATGCCGCCGGATACGCGTCCGCGAACCCGTTGTTCATGAAGTACACTCCAGACGCCGACAGAAGCTTCTCGGGGCAAAACGGTTATGGATATCGCAGTATCGAAGCGTTTGTTGACGCAGCGAATGCCATTCGCAAAGGCGAGGCAACCGCCGAATCGTTCGCCGGGAAATTGGCGACGATTCAGGACACTGCGATCGTCACGGCGATTCTGGAAGCGGGACGACGCAGCCTGGATTCGGGCGGTGTTATTCAAATTCAATACGACGATCAGCAACGGCCATGCGGATTGTCCCCCCGAGGCAAATGACATGACCGCGAGAAGCCATTACGACTATCCGACGGATTGATCTTCCCGGCACCATCGGATCGCCACACGGTTGAGGTTATCAGAAAAAGCGGATACGCAAATCAACCAGCGAGTGAGTGCATGACGACTTTGAGAAAGTGACGACTCACCCAGACCCAGAGTGCACCGACTGAGCAGCCATTCCGACACGGTTCGGCCAGTTGCTGAATGTTTCATTACGGCCGCGTTAAATTACACTAGCCTCAATCGCAAAGCGACGAACCGCCCGATTCGCCAAGACGCGATCATAGCTCGCCAGTAGAATCTGCCAGGCAAAGCGTTGACGATGTTAGTGACCAAACCAGACTCAGGGACCATGACGATGAGCATCCGATGTACTGTAGTACTGATTTTGCTTTCTGCAGCAACCGGAATCGCCAGCGCACAAGACGCTCGGACCATCGCCTTCCCAGGTGCCCAGGGCGCTGGCAAGTTTAGCCAAGGTGGCCGTGGCGGAGATGTCTATCATGTCACGACGCTCGAAGATTCAGGGCCCGGCTCATTGCGAGGCGGTATCGAATCGATGAAAGGGCCGCGGACGATTGTCTTTGATGTCAGTGGTACGATTCGACTGAAAAGTGACCTAGGGATCTTCGACAAATCGTATCTAACCATTGCAGGTCAGACCGCCCCGGGCAAAGGGATAACAATTGCGGACAGAGCGGTGAAAATCAAAAACTGCAATCATGTGATCGTTCGCTATCTGCGTGTTAGACTCGGTGACGAAAACAAGCCAGCCGAATCTGGCCCTGACTGTATCACTGTCGAATATGACAACCATATTATCCTCGATCATCTTTCGCTAAGTTGGGGGATCGATGGCAACGGTGATTTTCGCGGCCTCAAGCATGCGACAGTGCAGTGGACTATTTTCAGCGAAGCGCTGAACAACTCTCTTCATCGAAAAGGAGCACACGCGATGTGCAGTTCCTATAGAGACAGCCTGGGCGTTGCGACTCTGCACCACAATATTTACGCCAGCAGTCGACAACGGCACCCTTCGATCAATGGCGGCCCTGAAGTGTTGGAATTTTACAATAACGTCGACTACAACTGGACGAACGGCCATAACATTTCCGGCGACAGATTTAATCTTGTCAACAATTACTACAAGCCCGGCCCCTCAATGAGAGACGGATCCCTTCCGCTTCAGTTTAAATCCAAACAAATACCGCCTACCTCGCGCGGGTATTTTTCAGGGAATTATTTTGAGGGCCTGCCCAAGAAATACAATGACGACAACTACACCGCTATCGATTACAACGCAAGCGGCCTGGGTTTTAAATTCGGCCATGATTATCAAGACACGACCAGAGAGAAATTCGAGGCAGCCAAACGTTTTGACGCCGGAAAATATCAGCTGACCAGGATTGAATCAGCAAAAGACGCCTACGAATCGTGTCTCAAACAGAGCGGTTGTGCGTTGGTACGCGATACGGTCGACCAGCGACTCATCAAGACCATCATTGAGAACACCGGTAAGATTATCGATTCACAGAACGAAGTCGGCGGGTGGGACATGTATCCTACGATCTTTCGGCCAGCAGGTTTCGATACCGACCACGACGGTATGCCCGATGCCTGGGAACGCAACGCAGGTCTCGATTCGAACGACGCTGCCGATGGAAACGAGGACCGAAACAGTGACGGGTTCACGAATCTCGAGGAATACATCAATGGCCTGACGAGCAAAAAGGGCCGAACGATCACGCAATGATTGCGTTTCCTGGAACTGAGGGATACGGACGATTTGCCCAAGGTGGTCGCGGCGACGATGTCTACATTGCTACTAATTGGAACGACGGCGAAAGGGAACAGGCATAGTTCACAAAGCTAGCGTCTAGCGAGAGCGAAAAAGTCCTGTCCCCTTCTTTTCCTTCCTATCCCCCTCTTTTCCCGAAAGCTGCATTGAGGACATTTTCACGGTGTCTCTGGACGAATGTTCTGAGTCGGCGTTCTTTCACATCATCACGAACTACAGCAGTGTGCCAGATACACCCTCGACGATGCGGAAAACGGGCAACCTTTTGCAGGTTCCCCACACGATCAAGATCGCAATTCTGGTCATCGAATCGCACGGGATAAACGGGAAAGGCTGAAGGGGCAGGAATCGCTGTGCAGGCGTGCAAAACCTACCCTTTGCAACCGTTCTGGATGCCGTCCTGAGCGGCGATTGAAGGCATTCAATGAAGCGGGCGACCTAACTCTTGAACATGCCGCTATCCCACTCTTATTTATCTTCTGGATCGTAAAAAGTAGCCGTCAGATAATGCATGGCAGATCTGTACTCCTGATCGCCGAATTTTCCTGCCTCATCAGAAATCGTATGACCAACTGCAATACCGTTGATCCCATCTTCGACCTCTTCATCGTTGAACGAAACGCGACCATCAGCGTCGGTTTTCGAATTACCTTCCTCATGACCTTGATCGCAGTACAGGCTAACCTCAGCACCCTCTAATGGCTTTCCCTTCCATAAGACATAGACATCGACCCCGCCATCAGTGTTAACAGCATGTGCCTGCAAATCCATCTTTTTGATTGGCTGGCAATCCGCGAATTTTGTTGGCATTTCACCACCTAAATACTGGGTGTAATACTTTAGCTTTGCACCATGGTAGACACCAAACGTTGCCTGACTCATCAAATCAGCAGAAGCGGGAATGGTTTCAATTGCTCGTTTTCCAACAAATTGATCATCCTCGACTGCTTTCATTTTCACCCCAGCAGATTTGCTACCCTCTCGCATCATGATTTTAGATTTGACGATTCCAGCTGGCATTTTATAAGTCTGATCGGCAAGACTTTCGCCAAAAAAGTATGATGCTTGGCCGTCCCTGCTGACAGTCAGCCACGGGAAATGTGCATGCACGTGTCCAGCGAACACCGCAATCATCAAAAAAACTGATAAACGCTTCATTTCATTACCCATCGGAATTATTTTTGAGGCACGAATTGAATGGCTGATGTCGGTTGACTTGCCATCTTCATTGTACTTCTGCGATGGCTGGCTACGCCCAGAAGGGGCTACGAACTGGCTTGCCGAGAGCCAGTATTTTACACCATTCTCACGGGGATGTTAGTTGGCTTGAGTGCGAGTAATCCCCGTGGAGCCAAAAAAACTGAAACGACGGTTCTGGCCGGTGCTTTCTGTGCGCGCATCGCTCCAAGACACCGTGCTCTCGGTCGAGATCGACGCCAACACTGACAAAGACGTTGAAAAATCAGGTCAAATTCACTGTTCGACGCAGCAGTGCCCAAGCCGACAATTATTCGTCGGCGTAGTGAGCGCATAAGAATTCGCCGCTTCAGGCAGCGCAACAATACGATCGAATCAAGCCACCAAGACCCTCGGTCGTTTCGATCTGGGCACTCATGTCAGGCGGACTATCTATCGACACAATCAGCTCGTTCTCTAAACACTGATGATTACGAGTGGTGTGAACATGTTCGAGATAACCTCGCACAGCTTTTCGCGTCGTGGTCTCGCCGAAAAGAATCGATTTGCAAAGACACTCAGATTTTCAGCAATCCGAAGAATCTTTCTGGATGCGTGTAAGTTGTGGCTGCTCGGTGGTAATTGAACTGGGGGCATGCCTTCGGGTTGTAGGCAATCACGAAACGACTCTCTGAACATCGCGTCTCGGTCCATGATCAAGTATTCCTTGTCCTTGAGAAAGCCATCCTCGTGGTTGGTCAGCTCGAGAGTGATGGTTTTCATCCACGCTTCGTTCGGATTGGTGGTGCAACCTACGAAATCGGCTAAAAGAAGGACAGGCATGGCTCACGAGCCTGGTATCGAGCGAGGGCTAAAAAGGGCCTGTCCCCTTCTATCGCTTCCCCTTCTTTTGCTTCTCCTTCTTTTGCTTCTCCCGCTTTTGCTTCGCGTCTTCTTTTGCTCTGGGTGTCTGACCTACCTGCTTGCCGCCTCCGAACTGACCCTCAGGAACGGATTGCCCGGCTCCATTGAGCGTTTCGACGGTGGCAGCTTTGAGGTACGTCCGAAGATTTGGAAGCTCATGTTGGTATGGAATCAGTGGTGCAGTCGGTCGATCGAGCACCGCGCGGGGACGGAAGTACGTTGGATCGACGAGATCTTTCGCATGCGCTTCGCAAAGATCGAGAAGCTCCATGGTAAGTTCGGGATTCTCACTGGCCAAGTTGGTAGTTTCAGAGAGATCAGTGCTGAGGTCATAGAGCTCGAGCTTGGCGTCTTTGCCTCTGCGTACCAGTTTCCAGTCGCCCCGGCGCACGCCCATCTCTTCGTAGTGAACGACAGAATACGGAGACTTCGCTCCGGGCTTTCCTAGCAGGACATCGAGCGCATCTTTGCCATCGATGCGACGGTCCGTGGGAACCTTGCCGCCGACGAGCTTGGCGAGCGACGGCAGGAAATCGATCGACATGGTGATCTCGTCAGACTCGGCGCCTGCGGGAATGGTTCCTGGCCACCAGACCACCATTGGCTCGCGCTGGTGCCCTTCGTATTTTGGCCCTCCCTTGTTGCCTCGCAGGGGCCCCATCGCTTCCGGGGAACCGACGCCGCCATTGTCGGAGGTGAAAATAACGAGTGTATTCTCGTCCAGCTTGAGACGGCGAAGCGTGTTGAGAATGCGGCCGACGGAGTCATCGACTTCTTCGGTGGTGGAGCGGTTCACCGCGCCCTCGGCCCGGTCGAAGTGCTGCTTGCGGGCGTAGCGAGGGAAATGCACGTAGGCATGCGGAACGTAACAGAAAAAAGGAGTCTCCTTGTTTTCTTCGATCCACTCGATCGCCTTGTCGGTAAAAGTCTCGGCGAGCAGCGCCTGGTCGTGGGCGTCGGCGACATAGGCGACCGGTTTGTTCTGCGAAACGACTGGCAAGGGTGTGTAGGGCTCCTTGGTGTGACGATGACCTCGCGTGTTTCCCGCCCACATATCGTTGGAATAGGGAATTCCGTAGTAACGATCGAACCCCTGCACAAGCGGAAGGAATTCAGGCTGGTCACCCAGATGCCACTTCCCGAAGCAGCCGGTGGCGTAGCCCTGCTCCTTGAGCATCTCGGCGATCGTGATTTCGCTGGGATTGAGCCCCCAGTTGTCGCCCGGGAAATTCACGGTTCCATCCATCTCGATCCGACCAGCGTGGGTGCCTGTGAGCATGGCGGCACGGGACGGAGAACATGCCGTATTGGACGTGTAGTACTGGCGCAGGCAAAGCCCCTCAGCGGCCATCTGGTCGAGGTTGGGGGTTTTGTTAGCCTGATGTCCGAAAGGCGCAATCTCGCCCCAGCCCATGTCGTCGATGTAGAAGAGCACAATGTTGGGGTTCTCAGCGGCAGCGACGCGAGTTCCGAACGAAAGGGCAGAAACGAAAGACAGCAGGGCGACTAGAAAAATCGACGCGTTTCGAACGCACCCTCTTGGTCTCTCGAACATGTCCTGCTGGTTTGTCAAACGATAGAAGAATTTTCTCATTGTGCCATTCCGGGAAAAAGTTTTGCGTTCAGGACTCTCACTTCTGTCGGCGCCTGGGCTTTCTGTCTGCGCTGCTAATCTGTGATTCATCCCATCCAAAGCGTTTAAAATAGGCTGTCATCTCCCTGTAGAGACCTTTCGCCAATTCAGGCTTTTCACTGCTCAGATTGTTCCGTTCGCCGATGTCTTCCTTCAGGTTGAACAGGAAAATTTCATCCGTATCGAAATCTTTGATCAGCTTGTACTCGCCCTGCACAATGGCGGCATCGTGCGGAGGGCGGGGTTTGGAGAATTTGAACACGAGAAAAGGGTCCTTTCGGTTGATGGTGTCCCTGCCTCCGCTCTGCAGGTGAGCAACAAGACTGGCACCTTCGACTCGTTTCGGAACGCGATTCGCTCCTCCAGCCAAATCCATCACTGTGGCGAAAATATCCGTACCCACCACGGCAGCAGTGGAATGAGTGTCGGCAGGAATTCCCGGACCGCGCACGATGAAGGGAACGCGGATGCCACCCTCACTGACGTGATACTTGTGACTGCGTTGAGGGAAAGCCTTGTAGAAGCCGCGTTCAGCGACCGTTTTCTTGAAGTCGGTTTTGGCTTCGTAACCGTTGTCGGCGGTGTAGATGATGTAGGTATTGTCGGCGATACCGAGTTCGTCGATCCGATCGAGAACCATGCCGATGCCGGCGTCCATATTCTCGTTCATCGCCGCCCAGAGTGGACTGTTTTGATAGGCCGTCGCCTTGTCGGCGTGTTTGGTTTCGTACTTGGCGATGGTTTCGGCCCGCGCCTGATACTTGAGATGATTCGCATAGTGGGAAATCTGCAGGTAGAACCGTCTACCTGCCTTGACCTGCTCCTCGATGAAGCGGTTGCCTCGCTCGCTCAGATCAAAGATCAGCTTCGGATCGCTCCGATCCTTTGAGTTGCCCGTCCCATTGCCTGTTGCCCCGTCGCTGACATCGTAGCCCAGCGATTCCGGTGATTTTCCGATGTGCCACTTGCCGAAGTGAGCGCAGACATAGTCCGGATCGATACTCTTGAGAACGTGAGCAAGAGACTCATCGTTTCGAGCATCACAGTCGCGAATGCTGTCAGCTCCAAAAATCTTCAGGCTCGCGGGACTGCGGCCAAATTGAATCGCATGTCGCGTTGGCGAACACGTCGGAGCAGGCGCATACGCCTGAGAGAACCTCATGCCCTGTGCGGCAAGCCCATCAAGATGGGGCGTCTGATAGTACGTACTTCCCGAACCAATGACGTCAGGATCCATCCGGGTCGACAGCGCATTCCATCCTTGATCATCGGCCAGAATGACGACGAAGTTTGGCTTGCCGTCAGATTTCAACTCGGCGCCGATCGCGACGCGTGAACTGACACAAACCAGAACACCTATCAATATCAACAAGAATTTCTGCACTGGAATCTCTCTCATCGTTTATTGTCCGACGGGGCAAGTCGGTCGTTATCTTCAAGCGACAGCATCAGAGCCCTCAACTTCGCAACTGTGTCGGAGTGCTTCGCAGCAAATTTCAACTCTTCGCCCAGATCACGATCGAGGTCATAGACTTCTTCTGCCTTCTGTCTGTCATCCTAGACGGCGTACCCGTGCAAGTGAGCGTTCGCTTTCAGATATTTCCACTTGCCCCGACGCACGCCAGCGCCCTGGAAGTAGAAAGGGTCTCGTTCCCACTCCTGCTGCCCCAGCAGCAAGTCGGTTTGATCGACGCCGGCGATCCGGGGATCATCCGGTAATTCAAATCCACCGCGCTTCGCAAATGTCAGCATGAAGCCGATTGTCGCAAAGACCGCATCCGAGAGCAATCGTGGTTGTCCATCGGCAATCCGATGATCGCTTTTGGGTAGAGCCAGTAGGCCCGGGACGCGTGCTATCCAAAAACTCATCTCAAGTGCAAAAGCCGAGGGTTCAACTAAGCGAACAGACATTTCGGCAGTGAAATCGGCGGATACTTGAGTAGAAGATGCCCAAATGTTCGGTCGAGATTGCGTTGAGGCAGAGCAAACCTGGCCATCAAGCGAGCCAAAACAGCGAAGGTCTCGATTCCGCCAGTTGTTGATTTGCCACAGTTGGCCCAGCAACCCACAAACGCGGTTACATTGGTAAAGGTCGCCAACGAAACAATCTTGGCCGCCGCTCACGCCTTGATTTTGGAAGGGCATCGTGATTTGGTTTTGGAAGGGCATCGTGCCTTGGCATTGAAGTTTGCCAACGGTGCTGAACTTGCTGGTCTCCTGGGCGGTGCAACAACTCAGGAGGAAATGCATTGCCGAACGAGTGCTTCCTATGCGACCTTATTCAACGACCCGATGTACGACTTCCATCGCACCAACCACCCGCCCGCATCGAACGATTGGGCGATCTTGTCGCCCAATGTGCCCATGTTTTGTGACGACGAGGGAATGGAGTACGACAAACGGTGCTCGCCGCGTTTTCTGACCTGTGCCCCGCCGTATGCTCCAGCGATTGGTCGATCGGGTGCAGAACCAATGCTTCGCCAGCGAATTCACCGCTTCCTGGACGTCGTCCAAGCAGACGAATACGATTCAGCAAGCTTGGGGGTTTGGGGATGTGGAGTATTTGCGAATGATCCGTTGCAGACTGCGAAGAACTTTCGCGATTCGCTTGAAGGCGAGTTCGCAGCAGCATTCCAACGCACTGTCTTTGGAATCGCTGATTGGCCGACACAACAAAGTTACTTGCGTCAGTTTTGCGACGTCTTTTCGGAACGGTGACGCTCTGAGACAATGAAATCCTCCAACCGGCCAAAAGCACAGGACGCGCATATGAACGAGAAGAAATTGAATCGTGATTCCAGCTCGACTCCCGAGTCCTGCCCTGCCACGAATCCAGCATGCCCTGTTTGTGGTGGGCGTTTGGTCGACATTCGTGGCAAATTGCAATGCACGCAGTGTCACCGAATATGTGAAACGTGCTGCGAAGGTGGCCGCGGCTAGCGATGCCTCAGTTAGAACACATGCTCATTCGACTCTGCGACGGCGGGTTCGGCGCGATCGAACGGGTTCACCGATGGCTCGGACGCCCGCATGTCGGAACGATATCGACCAGTGAACTTCACTCGCAAATGACAGCTGAAACATCGAAGCCCGTTTTGGTTGATGTTCGCAGTCTTGCGGAACACTCCATCTCTCGAATTCCCGGCGCGATCACGCAGGCGGACTATGAGGCCGATGTAGACTCGTTGGCTGGCCGACCGGTGATAGCTTACTGCACGGTTGGTGGACGTAGTTACTGGTACGCTCGTAAATTGGTGGCTGGCGGCATCGACGCGGTGAACTATCGTGACGGAATCCTGGGGTGGTGTCGCGCTGAATTGCCTCTGGAAACACCAGACAAACAACCCACCGCTGCCGTGCATCCCTACTGGCCGATATTTCGCGTGCCGGATCGCTATGTAGTGAAGACCGATCGTTTCAATGAGCAGGGTAAATAGAAAGCATGGATGAGCCGATCTACTTGAATCACGCTGGGACTAGCTGGCCGAAGCCGGTGCCTGTGGCCGATGCAGTGATGGATGCGATGCGATCCCATCCGCAGCAGTGGCCCCAGCGATTTGATAAAGCTCACGAGGCGGTGTGTCGGTTCTTTGGTGTGACCGATCCGGAGCAGTTGCTGCTGACACCGGGTTGCACGTCGTCTCTTACAACTGCCATCGCGAGCGTGGATTTGCAGGCAGGAAGCCGTGTGTTGACCAGCCAATGGGAACACCACGCGGTGAGCGGACCTTTGCACAAGTTGACCGAGAAGGGAGTCACGGTTGATTCCATCCCGGTTGGCGATGATTCGCCGGTGGACCTGGTTGAATTTGAGCGATCGCTGGTAGGCCGCGATGTTGGGTTGGTGGCGGTCACTGCGGCGTGCAACGTGACTGGGGACTTGTTGCCAATCGAGCAGATCATCGAACTGTCGCACCAATACGACACGATGGTGTTGATTGATGCGGCTCAAGTTGTTGGCTGGGTGGATCTGCACTTGGACCAGTTGGGGGCGGACATGGTTGCCTTCGGTGGGCACAAGGGATTGCAAGCCCCGTGGGGCATCGGTGGTCTCTACATCGCTAGTTCCGCGAAGTTGAAGTGTGCGACGGCTCAATGTGCAATCCCTGACAGGAATGCAGCAGCACCTGCCGCGCAATGGGGAAGCCGACCTGGATATTGTGACGTTGGCTCGGTTGATCAGTTTTCGCTGACGGGTTTGAAAGCCGCGATTGAATTCCTCGAAACCACCTCTGGGTTGCATGACTTACAAATCGCACGCGAGCAGGTGGGTCGCTTGCAAGACACGCTACAGAGCGACAAACGTGTGACCTTATTCGGTACCGCGGACGTCACAGGTCGCCTTCCAACGATCGCATTTTCGGTTGCTGGCGAGACGAGTGGTCAATCAGCCCAGAGGCTCCGCCAACACGGTCTGATCGTCGGCAGCGGATTGCAGTGCTCACCGGTATCGCACGAATCGATAGGCACGTCGGATACTGGGTTGGTACGAATCTCCGTCGGCGTTCGGCAACCTGTAAATCAGATTAACATCGCGTGTGAGCGACTGCAGGCGTTCACGAATTCGTTGTAGTGATTGGCGAGCAATCGAACGCCGGTCAACCACGGCACTCCCAGTCATCTGCGATTCAATTCTCACTCTGATTCTGCAACTCAAACTTTCGCAAGAATGCCTTCATCCTGGCTGGCTTGTTTGTATGGAACATGCGAACGCCAGCCTGAATCAACGCTTGCCAGTCTTTTTCCGTTCCCTCCGCATGGGCTTCGACGAGCATCCCTTGATCGGTCGCGTAGCGAATCAATTTCAGGGTCTCGGGATTCGCGGGCTCGTCTTTCTTGACATTCACCTGAATCCATGAAGAATCGAACCGCTTCTTAATGTCATCCACCTGCTGCATTCGGGAGACCATGAACATCAGCAGGGTGCGGGAGTACGGCACACCATCGGCTCGGTAGTCGGCGTACAAATTTACATCGCGGTAGGGCACACGGAAAATGATGCCGTCAATCGCATCATGGCGGGTAACGACCGACATGATTTCTTTGAAGTACTGGTTCACCCCCGGCTTCAAATCTGCCTTAAAAACAACGCGGCCTTTTCCGTCTACGAGGAATTCATCGAGTGTGGCAACGCGATGTTCGGAAATGGTGCGATCACGAAATCTCTTGTTCAGTTTCTTGAGGTCGGCCAAATCGAAATCCCTCGCCGAGCCCGTCCCCGTGGACTCACGGTCGATCGTAGGGTCGTGCACGATCACGAAATGGCCATCTTTCGTTCGCCGAATGTCGGTCTCGTAAATCTGAAATCCCTTGCTCTGACAATTGCGAATATTGGCAACGGAATTTTCGGGTGCGTTGTCGGACTTGTCGTTCGCGTAGCCGCCCCTGTGCGCCGCAATCTGAATCGTGGTGGTCTGGGCTGCGGCCGCTGCTGCTTCAACGCCGGATAACTGGTTTAACACGTCTTGCGGAGCGGGCCTTTCCGCAATACCGAGAGTCGCCAAAGAGAGGGAAAGTAGCGCCGCGATTGCAAAGACTGCAGACGGTGCAAGCCACGGAGTCGTTGGGCATGTTAGCTTCACTGTGCTGTCTTCCGGTTCAGTGGTGTGGCGCTGCATTCACGCAGTGACCAGTAGTGTAGTGAAACACACCTACTAGTTGTTCCAGGTGATCGTGAATTGTAACCCCTTTGCGATCGGGACTCATGACATGCAGGGGATCTGTGCGACGGCGACCCAGCAGTGGTGTGGCCAGACCACTGTCATGGCCCAGAGGATGACGATCAAAACGAGCGTGAGGTCGAGTACGGGCAGTGGTAGTTTCCACAATCCGAACTTGATCAGGGTGACGGCAGTGCTAGCGAACAAGTTGATGGCGAACGGAATCGCGGCGGGCCCGAGAATCTGCTTGCCAAACGCTAAAAAAAGCGAAAAGGGGACAGGCAGCGAAAAGGGGACAGGCATAGTTCACGAGCGAGCGAAAAGGGGACAGGCATAGTTCACGAAGCTAGAGCGAAAAGGGGACAGGCATAGTTCACCAGCGAAAAAAGCGAAAGCGAAAAGCGAAATAGGCGAAAAGGGGACAGGCATAGTTCACGAAGCTAGCATCTAGCGATGGCACACAAGTGCCTGTCCCCTTCTTTACCAAAAGGCTGGTGGCCCACTTGCTACCGCGTGCATTCTCCGCCGTTCCATTAGTCGGAACCCGGGGAAACTTGGCTCCAGGAGGAAATTACATCGATTTCAGATTCCGCCGGATTCTGCGCGTCTATCGACGATAGACATGAAGCTTGGCGTCCCATTTCAAATACTGACGATTCTCTTGCACCCAATCAGCAGTAGGCTCTCCGTCAGGCAGCAATGCTCGCAACTGTTCCTCGGCACACTCCTGCAGATCGCCGTTGGGGTGTTCGCGAAGCGCGACCAATAAGTCAAGGTTCCGCCACGCATCCTGGTGACCGCATAGCCGCCGGACGATCTCATGCTGCACGCGCCGTAGGGAGGCTTGTTCTTCCACTGAGAGTTTCGCTTCAACAAGTGGCATCGCGGAGAGGCCAAGGTCGATCAGCCCCGCTTCGTCCGATTTTGCAATCAACTCCTGAACACGACTCACTTCGCTTTCACCAACATCCGGACGCCACTTGAGCATCCGCAACAGCCAGCTAACTTCCTCCGACTGGACGGTTTTAATTCCAATGTGCTTCTTGACCACAACATTGGGCCTCTGACTCGAGATCCACTGGGTTTCGGGACCGGTAATATGAAACAACGGCAACCACACTTTGGTCGTCCGTAGGCCGTATTGCGTTCTCGCGGAAAGCGGGTACACCCGGGGAGGGTCACTGTTAAGCCTGCAATGAATGTTCGGGCTCAGATAGTTGTCAAGTTTTGCCAGAATCGTTCCCTTTGGTGAGAAGAAGAGGATCGGGTCTTCGAGGGAGGACCCCAAGGCGAATCCGTTCCCCGTCGGCGAAACGCAAACCGTCATGCTGAAGTGACTGTCCGTATCCCAAGCTCGTTCAAAGACGCCTATTTCTTCGGTCTCTTCATTGGGGCCTATTCGAAGCGTTCGAAAGCGAAACTTATAGGGGCCATGATTGTGGTGCCCAGTGCCGGTGAGTGACATCGCTTCGACACGAAAGCGACCGTCGTGGCTGTGGGAGACCGAATTCTGTGCTCCTCCGCAGCATTGACCCACTGCCGGAACAACCGAAAACGGCAATCCAATGACCAGAAGGGTCAACACAGATGCAAATCTCAGCCGTTTGTTTTCAATACAGAGCATGAGTTTCTTACGTAGAAATTTCGTGATCACCGAGTCGCCGTAGTCACCACGATTGTAAACTCCAGCACCGATGGCGACGTCGATGCATCACCTTGTTACGCGGACTTGTTCAGCGGTGAGGCCAGTAGCCGGTTGTCCAACAGCGCCTTATTCTTCAACGAAGATTCTTCAAGTAAATTCAACACCCGAATCACTGAATTCGCTCTCTGGAAATCAATGTTCCATCGTGCCAGTATTGCATGGCAGTCAATGCTTCAACCGGATCAGCATAGGTGATCGTGGAGAAGTAGTTTCCGTCTGACATTCTTACGCCCCTTGTGATTTTTTTGACCTCACCTTTGGCTGTCTCGTCCTCAACCAACGACCTTACATATGCAGAGCGATCTTCAATCAAGATGGCCTCAGGCGGCTAGCCTTGCGTCGCGAGGATTCCAAGACCACCACTAGACATAGGCCCACCGGCACAACCTGAGCTAAATGCAACGGTTAAGATCAACAATGCACTTGCCGTAGTTTGGGTAACGAGCCTCGTCATCGTAGATTATTTTCTATGGTTTCTTTTGTCAAATTGAGCAGAACGGCAGTGACCAACGAGCCGGAACCAGCGTTCGTTCATCTCAAAAACTCGCGTAAATCCGGCATCGCGTGCTTTCTACATCGTCATGCCCGATTGCACATTCGACGCCTTCAAGTGCTTGCGATGGACTTTGCGAGTGAATCTTCGTGTCGCAATTTGGGCAACCCATTTCTCCTAAGATAGCGGATACAGAGAGGGTGGGTCGAACGGCATCAATCGCCAGTAGAGGAAAGGACCGGATTGAACTGTTTGATCTTGATCGTGATATCGGTGAAACTGTCAACCTGCTAGAAAAGATGTATTCGAAGACCGATGAGCTTCACGGCTTGCTCGAGGATCACTTGACCGAGCTGAATGCAGACATCGGAAAAAAAAGCCGCAAAGACGTCAAGCAGCGCTGAACGGAGCACATGAACTCAATGATGCCAATCACTTGGGGGGCTTGTCGCTTCCGTGCTCTTGTTGCCAGCAGATAAGATCTGTGCAGTTGAGCAAATCGAGGTTCAATGGCTTGAACTATTCGAGAACCACTTACCCGCTTCCAATTGGCCTTTCACGGCAGCCGTGGCGAAACCCAGAATCACAGCCATCATGACTCTCTAGAATCAATGCCCCCGTCTGGAATACACTGTTCACTGCATCGACCATGCTCCCACCCTCGAAAAAGCATCAACCGCTCATGTCACAACTAACTCGCCGCCAAGTCCTTGCCTCTGGTATCGCAGCAGGCCTCACCACTTCACTCGCTGGGCGTACGCTACGTGCGGCAAATGCAAATGATGAAATCAATCTTGGATTCATCAGTTGCGGTGGCCGGGCGGGCCAACTGATGGGCTACTTTAACGAAGTCCCAGGCGTGAACATTGCTGGCTTGTGTGATCCCGACAAGAAGCGTCTGGGCCTTGCCAAGCAGCGATTCCCGAAAGCCGAAACGTGGACCGACCTACGCGAATTGATCGCCTCCAAAAGCATCGACGCAGTCGTCATCGCCACCTGCAACCACTGGCACTGCCTCGCGGCAATTTGGGCGATGGAAGCCGGCAAAGACGTGTATGTGGAAAAGCCTCTGTCGCACAGTCAGTGGGAAGGCATGCAGACCGTCGCGGCGGCACGCAAGTACGATCGAATCTGCCAGCTCGGAACCCAGCAGCGCAGCGATCCAATGCAAGCCGAGATCAAAAAGTTCTTGCACGAAGAAAAGGCTCTTGGCGAAATTCAAGCAGCACGTGTTAACCGCTACGGCGTGCGACCGTCAATCGGCAAACGCGATACGCCACTGGAGATTGAAAAAGACGTCGCCTACGATCTTTGGCTCGGCCCAGCTCAAGACCAGCCGATCTACCGCGAAAAGTTGCACTACGACTGGCATTGGGATTGGAACACAGGCTCCGGCGAAATGGGCAACTGGGGTGTCCACGTGCTGGATGATTGCCGCAACAATATTTTCCAGGATTCGGTTGCGTTGCCGAAACAGGTTCTTGGTGGTGGTGGACGCGTTGCCCTGAACGACACCGGACAAACACCGAACATTCACTTCGCATACTTCGACACCGGATCGATCCCCGTCGTCATCGGCCTGTCAAACCTGCCGGGCGAGCCCAATTCGCCGAAGAGCAAGAAAGGCAAGCGAAAAAGCCCGGAACACCCTGGCCCGAACAGTGGCTACATGGCGTTCTGTGAAGGCGGTCGATTCGAGGGCCAACGTGGCGGCGGCGCGGCCTTTGACAATGACGGAAAGCAGATCAGGACATTCAAAGGAACAGGCGGTAACGGTTTACACCAAGCCAACTTCATTGATGCGGTTCGCCAACATGATCGCTCCATTTTGAATTCTGAAGTCGCCCAGGGCAACGACAGCACAGGCTGGTGCAACCTGGCCAACGTGGCCTACCAAGCTGGCAGCGAATTCTCAAGGAATCAAGCCAACGAAGTCGGCTTGAAACAGTGGACCAGCCTGATCGAAGAGATTGACAAACACTTGAACGCCAACAACATCACGATGGAAAGCGATGCCATTCGGCTCAGTCCGCTGATGACCTTGGACGAAAAAACTCAGCGGTTTGTCGGCGACGGCGCTGACGCTGGCAACAAGTTCCTGAAGCGACAGTATCGCAAGGGCTACCAAGTCCCGGAATTGGCGTAGCACATCACTGTGCGATTGACGACTTCATCCCAGTAACACCAAAATTAAAACCGGCGAAACAGCCTCGCGGAAACAGCAACCAGTATATGAAAAGCGGTCCCGCCAACAATCGTTCGGGAATAACGAATAAAATAGCATGGAATCTGTGGACGCGAGAAACTTTTGACCGTATGTGGCGTTGGTAACTTCAGACGAGTGATGATTTCTGTACATCAACAGTTTATTGCCTTGGACAACTACCTTCATTAGAGGAATATTACATGAAACGATTCGCAATGGCATTGACACTCGTGACCCTGGTCGGCTCACTGAGTTTCGCACAGGAATCAGCGACGACAGAACCAGAGCCGCGCGAGGTCGAACGTAACGAAAAACCTGGTGCGCGCCGGACGCGTGCTAATTACCGTCAGAAAACAATTGCGGTGAAAGATCCCGCTGGATTCAAGGCTGAGGGTGAACAAGTCTTTTCCGGACCTCAACCGGGAGAAAACATGCCAGGCTTTAAGGCAGCCAACCTTGCTGGAGAGGACAAGGGTAAAGAGATCGATCCGGTTGCAGTCGCTGGTGACAAACTGCAGATCCTGTTTTTGCAAGATGACAACGGTGTTGCGATTCGAGGACTTTACGGCGTTGTGGGTGCAATCGGAAAAATCAATCAAAAAACTGAAAAGGATCTGCACGTAGCATGCGTCTTTCTGACCGACGACGCGGATGCGATCACCAGTCGGTTCGGGCGAGCCTTTCCCGGATTGCGTGAGCGGGGACTCGATCTGATCGCGGTATCCAAGGACGGTCGTGACGGGCCGGGCGCCCACGGACTGAACCGAACTGTCTCGCAAACAATCATCCTCACCAAGAATGGCAAGGTAACTCGCAACTTTGTTTTCCCCCAAGGCATGCTCTACCCGGATCCACACGTGATGGGCGGCATCGCGGAATTGATCGACGAGGACAATGAAACCGTTGCGAGCTGGTTGGCCGAAACTGGTGATGGGGCAGATCAAATGCGTGGTAGTCGAGGCGACGACGGCGACGATGACCCTCAGGCTGAGGCAAAAGCGGCGTTCCGCGAAAAAGTGGGAGAATTTCTGCGGGCAGGAACGCTCACTCGGGAACAAGCGAAGCAACTTTACGAGGCTGCATTCCCGGAAAGCCGCTAAAAGGATGGACTGGAAATAACCCCAGGAGGTGCGATGGATATGAGAACCCTGCTCCAATCACTAGCTCTTCTCATAGCGGTGGCATCGCTAGGGAGCGCAGAAGATTCACCGGGAAATGCCGTGGACTTTCGCAACGATCTTATTCCGTTGTTCACTAAGCATGGGTGCAACGCCGGCACATGTCATGGAGCAGCGATCGGGCGTGGTGGATTCAAGCTTTCGCTATACGGAGGCGATCCGCAATCAGATTTTGAAGCCATCGCCCGACAGATAAATGGCCGGCGAGTCAATCTGGTCAATCCGGACGAAAGCTTGATTTTCCTGAAGCCCGCCGAGCATGTTGAACACGGCGGAGGAGCCGTCTTCGACGACGAGGGCCACAGCGCTCAGCTTTTGATCAACTGGATCAAGCAAGGCGCTGCAAATGAATCACTTCGTGATCTGTCCAGCGTCGAGATCACCCCCAAGAAACACATTGCGAAGTCTCTCGGCGAACCAGTCGCGTTGCGCGCAGTCGCTCGGTATTCAGACGGTACGTCCAGGGATGTTACCCAGTGGACAATCTTTTCGGCTGAGGACCCGGCGGCGGTGGAAATCGACCCGGAATCAGCGACGTCGAAAGTCCTTCGGCGCGGCCGACACATCGTTGTTGCCCGCTATTTGAGCAAGGTTGTCCCGATTGAGTTCGTTGTTCCGCTGACGGATGCAAACATTGATTTGTCCAATGAGCCTCGCAATAACTTCATTGACGACAAAATACTCGAATCACTCGCGACTCTAGGCATGACCCCGTCGCCAGCGGGTGACGACTCAACCTACATTCGGCGAGTCTACCTCGACCTGACAGGTCGTCTTCCGTCGGCGGTGCGAGTCAACGAATTCCTTGACGATGACCGACAGAACAAACGCAAGGTGCTCGTCGATGCGTTGCTGCAAGCAGAAGAGTTCAACGAGTATTGGACGCTACAGCTGGCAAAGCTGCTGAGAATTCGCCCCCAGGAGGGTGACACCCAGGGAGTCCTGACCTATCACAAATGGGTTGCCGACCAGATCAAGAATGACGTGAGCTATAAGCAACTTGCTCGCGCACTGATTATGGCAACCGGAGATACTCACAAATCCGGTCCAGCTAACTTCTATCGCACCGACACGAGACAACGTGAACAGGCGGAGTTCGTAAGTGAACTGTTCATGGGCAGCCGACTTCGCTGTGCAAATTGTCACAACCATCCGCTGGACCGTTGGACGCAGGATGACTATCACGGCCTGGCAGCGATCTTCGCGAAGGTCGAACGGGGAAGAGTCGTCGGTGATAAACCAAGCGGTCAGACGATTCACCCCCGGACACTTGAGCCAGCGATTGAGCGTATACCGGGCGAGCAATTCCTCGCTGAGAACGCAGCAGATGGGCGTCGGCAGTTGGCAGATTGGCTGACGGACACATCCAACCCGTACTTTGCGAAGGCGATTGTCAACCGACTTTGGAAGCGGATGATGGGACGAGGGCTGGTTGAACCAGTTGACGACTTTCGAGATACCAACCCTGCCACACACCCGGACTTGTTGGACAAGCTGGCCGAGGATTTTGAAGCAAACGGTTACAGTCTTCGGCATACACTAGGCCTGATCGCCAGTAGCACAACGTACGCTCGAAGTGCAGATGCCACCACGGAAAACAAAGACGATGACCGCTTCTATTCACACGCGTCACGTCGCCCGCTCGAAGCGGAAGTGTTGTCGGATGCAATTTCGGACGTACTGGGAATTCCCGCCAAGTACGGAAGTGAACCGATTGGTACGCGCGCGGTCATGCTGGTCAATCCCAAGACGCCATCACCAGCGCTCGCCATCCTCGGCCGGTGTGGCCGCGAGGAATCCTGTGAGACTACGCCCGGTGTGGTCGGTGGGCTTCCACAAAAGCTGCATCTCTTCAACGGTGATTTGTTAAACGCCCGCATCGCTGGGGAGGGCAGTCGACTGAGCCAAATGGTTTCCTCGAGCAAACGACCGATGGAAATCGTAGACGTGTTCTATATGACAGCACTCAATCGACTCCCGTCCAGCAGCGAACGGGAACACTGGCGAGGACAACTGGCCGAGTCAAAATCGAACGAGGATCAACAAGCGTTTCTCGAAGACTTTGTCTGGGGTTTGATGACTTGTGAGGAATTCGTGACGAATCACTAAGCATGACAGGAACGACTGACGTAGCGGAACTTGTCAAGAGTTTCGCATCGCCCCAGGTCCGAAAGTCTCGAGGGTTACGGTTACGGTTACGGTGCAAAACACCAGAAATTGATCTCATCCCCGTTTGTGGAAAGAGAAACAAAGGAAACGAATATGGATAATCGAAAACGATGTGACGGTGTGTCGCGGCGTGACATCATTCGAGTCGGCGGTTTGTCCGCGTTAGGACTCGGCCTCGGCGACTACTTTCGCCTGCGCCGCGCTGGTGCTGCCGGGGCTTCGCGCGTTGGGAAAGCGAAATCATGCATCCTGGTCTGGCTGGACGGCGGCCCGAGTCATCTTGAGACGTTTGATCCGAAACCCGATGCACCGAAAGAAGTTCGCGGACCGCTAGAGACCATTGCGACCAATGTGGAAGGCATCCGCGTCAGCGAGTGCCTCGAACAAACTGCCGGGGTGATGGACAAGTTGGCGATTATTCGGTCAATGACCTCTCCACTCGGTGAGCACAACTTCGGAACGCACTATCTCATGACAGGCTACAAGCCCACGCCCGCGTTGGAGTACCCGACAGTCGGGGCGACTCTGGCCCACGTGCGAGATCCCTCAGGCGTGCTTCCGCCTCATGTTGCTGTTCCAGACTTCACCGGAAAAGTAAGTTCCAATGGTTTCTTGCCAAGTGCCACTCGCCCGTTCGCCGTTGGCGGTAAACCCGAACGCCCTGATTTTAAAGTACGCGACCTCGATTTCTATCGAGGACTGGACCTCACGCGTCTTGATCGCCGCCGGAAGATTGTGAATGCGTTCGATGAATTCAGTCGCGCCAACGACGCCTCGGCATTATCGAACTCTGACCCCGATCTGGAACAAGCTTACAACCTAATCGCATCGCCTTCCGCAAAGGGCGCGTTCAAACTGTCAGATGAACCAGAGAGCGTCCGAAATCGCTACGGTCGCACTGGTGGGAACAGCATCGGTCAGAGTTGCCTGTTAGCGCGACGACTGGTTGAACGAGGAGTCCCATTCGTTACGGTGAACAGTGAAGGCTGGGATACCCATCAGAACATCATGCAGCTCAAACAGCGGTATCCGACCGATCGTAACGCGCACCTGCCATCCCTGGATCGGGCCCTTAGCGCGCTGGTTCAGGACCTCTCCGATCGCGGGATGCTGGATGAAACCCTGGTCGTGGTGATGGGGGAGTTCGGCCGCACACCGAAAATCAACTCCGTCGGTGGTCGCGACCATTGGCCAAACGTCTTCAGTGTCGCGTTGGCTGGTGGCGGAGTAGCAGGCGGACAAGTCATCGGTAGCAGCGACTCTCTTGGAGAACTGCCCGATGACAATCCCATTACACCGTCGGACCTCGCCGCCACGATCTATTCGCTGCTCGGCATCGATCCCGCGCACGAACTACACACAAGCGACGGTCGGCCCGTTCGTGTTGCGCCGGATGGTGCGAAGATCATTTCGGATTTGCTTGGTTAGTATCAGGTACACGGCGTTGATCCACAGGAATTGAAAAATGAGGCGTGTTAAGTAAAAATTTGAAAAATGATATCGCACCTTGATTTTTCATTTTTCAATTCTCACTTTTTAATTGGTAGTTCCCATTGCCTTCCTTTGCGCAGTGGAACCTTCAATCACCGCCGCGACTTTTTCGCCCGACGGAAACTCTGTTGTTGCTGTTTCTCAATCGGGATTGCACGTGTTTTCCTGGCCCGCATTGGAACGACAGCGAACCATCAGGACTTCCGCATCGAACCTTCACTGTGTCGAATTCTCACCGAACGGCAAGCGTATCGCCATCGGCGGTGGGAATCCTTCCGAGGACGGGATCGTTGAATTGCTTTCGTGACCAGCAGGCGAGCTTTTGACAAAGTTCGATGACCACAGCGATTCCGTTATGTCGGTTCAGTGGCTCAACGACTTGTCAGTGGTTTCGGGGATTCTCGATCACCACGTGATCATGTCGAATGCCAATAGCGGCAAGAAAGTTCGGACGCTCAATGGCCACTCGCGGGGCGTCGTCAGCCTTTGTCTGATGAGTGATCAGAACACACTGGTCAGCACTAGCATCGACCAGAGTCTGCGTGTCTGGGATCTGGAGACCGGCAAAATGGCTCGCAGCATGAGCATCCACACGATGCGGGTTCACGACGTTGCTGTGCGACCGGGCGTCACAGGCCTTCCCATGGTCGCTTCCGCCAGCGACGACAGAACAGTGCGGCTCTGGCAACCCACGATTGGCCGCATGATTCGGTTCGTCAACTTGCCTTCAAAACCGCTCGATGTCGAATGGCTCATCGACGGATCCATGATTGTTGTGGCCTGCGCTGACGGTCACGTACGCCTGATTCATCCTGAGAAAGTGGAAGTGACGCAGGACATACCGGCTCTCGACGGTTGGGCATACTCGATCGCCGTCCATCCCACTGACGGTCGGATCGTCGTGGGAGGTGTCGCTGCTGGACTTCGACAGATCCGGATTCAGGCGGACCAGTGACACGATCTGGAACAAGGTCGGCGCGTGAGGTTTCGCAGTGAGACCTGAAATTCCTCGACTTGGCATCGAGCCAGAGGATAGAAAAGGGGCGATAAAAAAGGGGCCAGGTAAAAAAGGGGCCAGGCATAGAACATGAAGCTAGCTTTTCGCAATGGCTGAACAATGCCTGTCCCCTTCTTGTTCTCTTCTTGTTCTCCAGCTCACTTTTCGCGATCGCGAAAACATTCATTCGCTCTACGAGCAGTCCGCTGACACCGATTTCTAAAAAAGGGGCCAGGCATAGAACATGAAGCTAGCTTTTCGCGATGGCTGAACAATGCCTGTCCCCTTCTTGGTCCCCTTCTTGTTCTCCAGCTCACTTTTCGAGATCGCGAAAACATTCATTCGCTCTACGAGCAGTCCGCTGACACCGATTTCCGACTGCGCGATATTCTCTTGGCGATCGTCTCGTCAGACGGTTTCACCAAACGGTAACAATCAGCTGTCAAAACAGAATCGAGACAGGAACACCCATGAATCTTCCCCAACAAACAACAAAAGGCACATGAAGCAGACCGGACCAAGGACTTGATTCCGTTCCTATTGTTCGGAGAGCCATCCACCTGGCTGCTTTGTCACCGTTGCCTGAGTTTCAGCGTACCACGATCTGAGTTGCTTCAGCATGCTCGCAACTCGTGCCGGGTGCTGCTCGGCAATGTTGGTTGTTTCCCCAGGATCCGCGGCGAGGTTGTACAGTTCTGTACGAGGATTCTCGAACGTCCCGGGAGGGGCTTTGGGATGCAGCACAACCAGTTTCCATTCGTCCTTTCGGATGGCTTCGCTGCGCTGACCGCCGTTTAACAGAGAAGCCCAGTAGAGCGGACGTTTCGGCAAGGACTTTTTGCCACGCACGACATCACGGAAACTGACTCCGTCGAGCTTCACATCGAATGTCGCTTGAGCCAGATCGAGGATTGTTGGCATGACATCAATGCTGATCAATGGCTCGTCGGATGACGTACCAGCTTTGATTCTTCCCGGCCACCACGCGATCGCGGGAACTTTGTGGCCGCCTTCATAGATCGATCCCTTTCGACCACGATAATCATCCGAATCCGGCCAGTCACCCGCCGGTCCGTTATCTGAGAAGAACAGCACGAATGTGTTCCGGTCGATCCCAAGCTCAACAAGTGTCTTTCGTATCTGACCGACACCTTCGTCCAGCGGCATCGTCATCCCTTTGAATTTCGCAATCCGTTCCTCGGCGGAGTGTTCCTGCCATTTCCAGCGATCCCACTTTTCAACCGTTCGACGTACCGGATCGCCGGGAACCTGGACCGGATTGTGAATGGCTTCGTGGGCCACGTAGAGGCAAAACGGCGATTCAGCCTTTGCGTGTCGGCGGATGAAGTCGACGGCATAGTGGTTCACCAGATGAGTGGTATAGCCCTCTTCGGTAGTTTCCTGACGACCATGCCACCAGTCGTGCCGGTTGTGGTCACCGACGTGACTGACGAAGTCGATGTTGCCGCTGTGGTAGCCGATAAATTCATCGAAGCCATGATTCTGCGGATGATAATCCAGAGAATTCTGCGGATACCCCTGATGCCATTTCCCGATCATCCCCGTGGCATAACCCGCTTGCTGCAACACCTCAGCGAAGGTCGTTTCTGACTTCTGCAGTCCCTTACGATGCTCGGGATGATCGGCGTTGGGATGAATGACTGCTTCAATTCCGGCACGCTGCTGATAACGTCCTGTCAACAGTCCTGCCCGAGTCGGTGAGCAGACTGTTCCCGACGAATGAAAGTCGGTCATCCGCATGCCTTCTGCAGCGAGCCTGTCGATTTCAGGCGTCCTGAAGTACGGATTCCCAAAGCAACTGACACCTTCGTATCCCATGTCATCAACCATGATGATAACGAAGTTCAGTCGAGGCTCTTCGTTCGCTCTGGCAAGGCCGTCTGACAGGACAGCACAGAGCAACACTGTCAGAACAGAATGGATCAGGACGTTGAGGGAATGTGAATGTTTCATCGTTGGGTTGTTTCCATGTTCGCTCGATGTTGCTTCCTCACTCGACTGCAAGCTGATCGGCGATCATGACAACGACTTTCGTATTTCTTTACGGAACGGCAATTTTCTGCTCCTGACGAAACTGCCAACACGGTGCCCGCGATCCAACACCAGTGACTGTTTCTCAGCTCTCCCTGGGTACAGACTG
>PKCN01000049.1 GCA_002862205.1 Planctomycetaceae bacterium
GCTGATAAGAGATTTTGCTGACAAGAAAGATTGACATCAGTGGAAAGCACGGGATTCGGTCCTGCATCCTGATTTCCCACCAATCCAAGGATGGCATGCCTGACCGCCTCCAAACCGCAAATACCTTTGCTGAACCAGCGACTCACTCTCCTCTTGAATTCTCCGCCAACGCCCCCACAAACCCCTGTCATCAAGCCGACTGGCTTGGAAAGCAGCGTGAAACCTTCCTTTTAGGGCCGGTATATCCCGTTTTCGTCGGTTCAAGACCCGTCTCACATGGTTCTCAGCCCCGAACGATTCGATATGCTGTAGGCCTCACTTCTCCGTAACAAGCTACCGGAAGCATTTGAGTATCTGCCGACTCAGGCTGTACTTTGATTCTCATGGGCGAGATTCTTCTAAATTACGAGCGTCCTCAACCTGCGACTTGGGTCTACCTATCGTCGTTCTTGACGATTGGGCTGTACTTCGTGTTCCATCGGTTTTGGAGCATCCGCAATTTGGATCTGGTGCTGCTCATCCTGCTGGCGCCCGGCTTGCTGATCGTCTATGAGGGACGGCAACTGGAACTGGAGGAAAGGGCCAGCCAGAATCAACAGATAGCTCTTCAGTCCGGAACGCAGGCCAAGTCACTGGTCGAAAAATTTCTGACATTGGTCGAACCACTGCCAATGTATGCTCTGTCGCCACGTGTTCCACAACAGGATGAATCCGACGCGAATCGCCTGAGCGTGCGGGAGGAAAAATCTTCTGCCATGCAGGAGACCGACCGTTTGGTCTCTCCGGAGGACACGCCGACCGACACAACCGATGCGGCTGATGCGTCGTCCATTGTGGATAGCAGCCCGCTTGATGGTAAAACAGTGGAAGGTGATTTGGCAATCAGAGAAGCCAGCAAAACCTTCACTTCGAGCGAACTGCAAAGAATCGGTTTTTTGTATCTGTTGACCGTTCAAACGTTCATTCTGTTGCGGATGATGCTTGATCCCATCATGAGCCGCCGTCCGCTGTTGGATCCGAATCTGACCGCAGGTGGTCTGATGTTCCTGGGCATTTCCCTATTTGTGTTCATGATGGCGAACGTGGTACGCAGCGATCCCCAAACACAATACAAACAGGGACCTGAACTCGGTCCCGGTTATGCATTGATGCGAATGTTGCCGTCCATCCCAACACTTCCTATCAACAACCAGTTGGACGGAATTCCCACCAATCTAAAACCGGAGCCCACTGAATCGGAAAAACAATTGGCCGTGGTCGCCAAGGTGTTGGCGATTTTGGCTCATCTTGGCATCGTGTCAGCGATCATCCTGATCAGCAACCGACATTTTGGAAACACGCGTGCCGGAGTGGGTTGTGCAACCCTGTACTTGATACTTCCGTATACCGCTCAAATGACGGGGCGCGTGGACCATGCGCTGCCTGCTGCGTTTCTCCTTTGGGCCATTCTCGCCTACCGTCGACCGCTGATTGCCGGCATGTTCGTCGGTTTAGCTGGTGGTCTTGTGTATTACCCGTTGTTTCTGTTGCCGTTGTGGATCAGTTTTTACTGGAAACGCGGGGTAAGAAAATTCGTCGCCGGAACCGCCTCAATGCTGGCTTTGTTGATGCTGGCATTATGGTTTGATGACTCATCGACGTTAGCTGACCACTTGCAACACATGTATGGTGTTCTCAGCCCACTGCGGGAAGCCGAAACACTCCAGGGGCTCTGGGCACTTGGCTGGAACCCTTTCTGGCGTCTACCGGTGATCGTTGGCTATGTGATTCTGAGTGCTTTTTTTGCAATCTGGCCGGCACAAAAAAATCTCGGAACCATCCTGAGTGGATCTGCAGCCTTGATGATTGCAGCTCAGTTTTGGCATGGTGAAAGTGGTGGTCTCTACATTGCCTGGTTCCTGCCGTTGCTATTGCTGACTATCTTCCGACCCAACTTGCAGGACCGTATAGCAACCAAAGTGGTCGCCGGCCCAAAGGTGGTTCGAGGATCAAAAACGGAGCTTGAAACAGTTTGAATGAATCTGCATTGGATCAGCCAGAAGAAGGTGCATCCGCAGCCCTGGAACGCTATCGCACACAACTCAAGTCGATCGATAACGAACAGGAAGCTTTACGAATCAAGGATCGGCAATTCAGCAAAGTTCGCGCGATCCTGTTTCTTGTCTCATTAGCCTTCCTGATCGTGGGCTACGGCTTTGACGGGCTTCCCTACGTTGGATGGTTTGGCTGGGTAGCCATGGTGCTATTCCTTGTGGCAGTGACTGCCAATGAACCTGTTCGTGAAAAGCTCGACGAACTCGGCAGACACCGCAGTGTGGTGCGCCGACTGGTGGCACGACTGGAACGTGACTGGGACCGACTTTCCACCAAGGCATTTGCAAAACAGCTTGCCGAAGTTGAATTGCCAGGACATCGTCGGGATGTCGCCAGTGATCTCGATTTGCTGGGACATGCATCCCTGTTTCATCTCGTCTCGATGGCAGCCACCACACCCGGAATTCGTACGCTCGCAAACTGGCTGGCAGGACCGGCCGAAGAAACGGATGCCAAACAACGTTGGATCGCTGTCAGTGAATTGGCACCCATGCGAGAGGAGCGGCTTCGCTTTTATACCCTTGCCAGACAAGTTGCCGACAGCAGTGGTGATCCGGAAAACTTCATTCAATGGGCAACAGGCCCTGCCTGGCTTGCAAAACGGAGTTGGCTGATCAAGTGGTCGAACCTGTCCACAGGGCTGGCTGGCATCATGCTGTTACTCACTGTGGTCAGCGGGTTTGGACTTTTGACCGCTCATGTTTTCATTGGAAGTTTGATCGCACTGGGTTGCCTGATCGCCATCAACATGGGCCTGACCACCCTGATGCTGGGACCCGCGCACGCGATCTTTGCGATCGCAATGGCAAATCGACGCGCGGTGAGTGATTACGAAGAGATCTTTTCTTCCGCGCAGTGGCTTCCGGACACCGACAAGGGGCTTCCGGACACCGACAAAGATTCACTTTACCCCTTCCTGACTCAGATTCGTGACCGGATGCTGGCCAATGACCGATCCGCACAAGCGGGAATGCGAGCGTTACAAAAGGTCGCTACCGCTGGCGGCTTGCGACAATCAGCGGGCACTTTCCTGATCTATCTGCCACTTCAGGGTTTGATGCTTTGGGACGTTCGCGTTCTCAAGCGACTAGAAGACTGGCAAGCCGAATATGCAAACGATGTCCCTGGTTGGTTTGAAGCGTTGGGTGAACTGGAATCACTGATTTCAGTGGCTGCAGTACGTGATGAATATCCTTCATGGTCCCAACCTGATTGGGTATCTGCGTCCGATGCGCCTGCGATCACGGCCACAGGCATCGGACACCCGCTGTTGGCAGATGATGCGCGTGTCTGTAACGATGTGCAGGTCGGTCCACCGGGCACCATTCTGCTCGTTACGGGCAGTAACATGTCGGGAAAAAGCACAATGCTGCGGAGCATCGGCTTGAATGTCGCTCTGGCAGCGGTTGGAGCTCCCGTCTGTGCAGAAAAATTCTGTTTACCATCGACCGAATTGGCAACCAGCATTCGCGTCAGCGACAATGTCGCTGAAGGTGTCTCGTTCTACATGGCAGAATTGAAACGGCTGAAAAGTGTTGTCGACCATGCGCGGGAAATGAGCCGCACCGAGGATCGCGTGTGCCTGTTTCTGTTGGACGAGATTCTTCAAGGAACCAACAGTCGCGAACGTCAAATTGCTGTGGTTCAGGTGCTACGTCATTTGATGGATTACCAGTCAATTGGTGCCATCAGTACCCATGATCTGGAATTGGCTGATGAACCGGAGTTGCAATCGGTCGGACACGCCGTGCATTTCCGCGAGACCATTCGTCCGGATGCATCGGGCAATGAACAAATGACCTTTGATTACAAAATGCGTGAAGGTGTATCACCAACCACCAACGCGCTGCGTTTACTCGAGATGGTCGGACTTGGCGAAACAGCCGATCAGAACAACAAGCCAGGGTAGTTGATCGATGTCATCAGATTCCAATCGGCGGATGGTCATTCTGACGGATGGACATTCCAATCCACTGACAGCCAAGACCGCTTGCAGCGTTCTTCGCTACTGTCAAAATGAGGTGATCGCCGTTCTGGATACTGGAGCTGTTGGACAAACCGCGGAACAGTTATTGGGAACAGGTGGTACAACCCCTGTCATCGCTGATTTGGATTCTGCTCCTGACGCAAAAACACTGCTCATTGGAATCGCACCTCCAGGTGGAAAAATCCCTGCGCATTGGCGTCCCATCATCCTCAATGCGATTGCACGAGGGATGAAAATCGTGTCTGGCCTGCACGAATTTCTGGCAGACGACCCGGAATTTTCTGCAGCTGCGGTGACCGCGGGAACCGAATTGGTTGATGTCCGAAATAACGATGAGCACGATGTTGCCAACCGGGTTGGTGTGCGTTCAGATTGCCTCAGGATTCTCACGGTCGGTCAGGACTGTTGTGTTGGAAAGATGGTGGTTTCCATTGAATTAACGCGGGACCTGATTGCCAGACAACATCAAGCAAAGTTTGTGGCAACTGGACAAACGGGAATCCTGATCTCAGGCGATGGCTGCCCCATTGATTGCGTGGTTTCAGACTTCATCAGTGGTGCTGTCGAGAAGCAGGTTCTGGCTGGTCAGGACCACGATATTCTCTGCATTGAAGGTCAAGGAAGTTTGGCCCACCCACGTTACTCTGCAGTGACACTGGGATTGCTGCACGGATCGATTCCACACGGTATGGTGCTGTGCTATGAAGCAGGGCGCAAGTCAATTCATGGCATGCCAGAAATCGGGCTGACAAGTCTCGATGTCTTGAAAAGTGCCTATGAATCTGCCGCGAATCTGATGATGCCAAGCCAAGTCATCGGCATCGCCATGAATAGTCGACTGTTGTCGGCTGAAAAAGCGGAGGATGAGCGTCATCGTGTGCGGGAAGAATTCAAACTGCCTGTCTGTGATGTTTTTCGCCATGGCCCCGGTGAACTCACCGAAGCTGTCCTGACACTCAAACAACAAATTCAAAGCAGGTAGAACCGTGAAACCGAGTGCGGAATTGCAACTGTCGATTCACCGAAGAGCCTTGCCACTGAAGCACCCGTTCACGATTTCCAGATCCAGCATCACCACTCAGCCCACGGTGATTGTGGAGTTGAGCGATGGAACACACTCTGGCTTTGGCGAAGCCACCACCAACGATTATTACGGCATGACAGGTCAGCGCATTGTTGATGCTGTGGAGTCAGTCCGTCGTGAGCTTGAATCGGTGACGCAACTTGATCCTGCCCAACTGTGGTCGCAGTTATCCAACAGGTTGCCCGACGACCCTTTTGCACTCTGTGCAATTGACCAGGCTGCTTATGATCTGTGGGGCAAACAACTCGATGCACCTGTCCATCAGCTATGGAAACTGGACATTGATCACCTGCCGGTATCGAATTTCACAATCGGCATCGACACCGTCGAAAACATGATCAAAAAGCTTCAGGAAGTTCCTGATTGGCCCGTCTACAAAATCAAATTGGGAACCGCTGACGATCTGAACATCATTACCGAGCTGAGACAACACACAACGGCTACCTTCCGAGTGGATGCAAATTGCGGCTGGGCGGTTGATGAAACCATCGCCAATGCCTTGCGATTCCGTGAACTGGGGGTGGAATTCATCGAACAACCCTTGCCTGCAGACGACATCGACGGGTCCATGCATGTTTATCAGCAATCGGTGCTACCGATCATGGCAGACGAAAGTTGCATCACCGAGTCCGATGTCCAAGCTTGCAAGAACAGATTCCACGGAGTCAACATCAAGCTGGTCAAGTGCGGCGGTCTGACGCCGGCACGGCGGATGATCCAACAGGCACGCCTGCTCAATCTGAAGGTGATGGTTGGCTGCATGACGGAATCGACCGTCGGCATTTCAGCAATCGCCCAGTTGCTGCCTCTGTTGGACTATGTCGATATGGATGGAGCAGAATTACTGGCGGAAGACATCGCAACTGGTGCTCGAGTGGAACAGGGACGATGCAAATATTCGCAACTCCCCGGATCAGGTGTCGAACTGCTGCCTGCGAAGTGATGAATTGATCGAGAAGACAGGCCTGTCAGGGAGTCCTTCTGGCCCCCTCGCGAAAGCCAACCTGACAAGCCGGAGCACATTGACAACGATCGACATCAACAGCGAAGGGCTTTCAAAGCGGGTGAAGGGAATCGAACCCTCGTATTCAGCTTGGGAAGCTGATGTTCTACCATTGAACTACACCCGCAGGACAAACCTCTGGACGTTCTCCAAAAGTCTGGTTCACCTGCCAACGCGTGTCAATGCGAGGCCACACGCGGGATCGCATTTTGGATTCCAACCTAGACAAATCACTGGGTACTGGCCCCAGGTAACGTTAGAGGATAAATCCACCTGTCGTCAGGCAGAATGCCAGCAGCATGCATAACCACACAACGTCCAGAAAGTGCCAGTACTGGGCGGCAAAATCCACGGGCCAATGACGTTCATGATCATATCGCCCCAGCCATGACCGGATCGCAACCACAGTCAATGCAACGACACCGCCGGCCACGTGAGCGGCGTGCAAAAGTGCAAGAACGACGACCATCCCGGCGACCCCTTTGCCAGTGCCAGCATCAAGAGCAGGACCTGCAAACATCTCACTCATGGCGTCGAATTGCAGACCCATGAAGACAACTGCGGTGACCCCACTGATCATCAGCAGCACACTGGTCATCAGCCGCTTTTCGCGCCGGATCGCTCGAGTCGCTGCGTGCACGAGTCCACTGATTACCAGCAAACATGCGGTGCTGATCAGAAACATCGAAGGCAATGGCGCCGCGGACTGCGGATCGCCTCGTCGCGAATAGGCGTAAATTCCATACAACAAGATGCTGCTCAGAAAAAAAACGAGCAGGGAAACGAGGAATAGCACACCACCAATGTGGTGCTGTTTATCACTCGGCAAGATCGCTTTTGGCTTTCGCACTCGTGAAGTCATGGAAAAAAACATCAGTCACCTGCATAGCGATCACTTTCAATAAACGGTAAGTAAACCGCAGTTTTCGCTTGATGATTAACTGATGTGAACAGTCCTTCTTGCTAATTGAACGGGTTTACGTAACCGGGCGTGTCGCCAAAGCAAATGCCCATTGCCCTCGCTGTTTTGACAGCAGACCCGTCCGGATCGACGGTACGCAGATCACCAACAGCCTCCTCAATCGAGGCATCAAGGATATCTGGCGGATCATAACAGACCATTTGGCCAAACTTCTTTTCAACAATCAAACGCACCGCATGAGCCCCATATTGGCTCGACAGAACACGATCAAACGTGGTCGGCCCACCGCCTCGTTGCAAGTGGCCCAGAACCACACATCGCACGTCCTGTTCAATTCGACGTTCCAGTTCGTCAGTCACAATCTGGCCGATACCACCAAGTTTGGTCTGCAAATTTTCGGAATTCTGGCCCACCAGATCCCCACTGGGCAAGGCAGCCCCCTCGGCAACAACGACAAGAGTGAAGTTTTTACCCATGCGAGTCCGTTCATCGATCTTCGCCAAGATATTGTCGTAAGTCCAGCCTATCTCGGGAATCAAAATCACATCACCACCGCCCGCGATACCACCGTGCAGGGCAATCCACCCGGTGTGCCTACCCATCACCTCCAACACCATCACCCTGCCATGACTGGCAGCAGTCGTGTGAAGTCGATCCAAAGCATCGGCACAACAAAGCACCGCACTATTGAAACCAAAGGTGTAAGCCGTACACGAAAGATCATTATCAATCGTTTTCGGGACGCCAACCACAGGTAAGCCTGCTTCATGAAATTGCAGAGCTGTTGATAAAGAACCATCGCCCCCAACGACAATCAATCCCTCCAGCTGAAACTTTTCAAAAGTCTCGCCAACTTGATCCAGAATGCCATCGGCCAGTTCCGCACGACCATCTTTTCCCACGCGGGCACCGAAGCGGCCTTTGTTAGTCGAACCCAGTATTGTGCCACCTTCGACGAGAATCCCGGACGTGACCTCTGGCGTCAGGTGCAGACACTGGATCGGATCAATCAGCCCTTCAAAGCCATTTTTAAATCCGATCACTTGGTAACCGAGCCAAAACGCTGACTTGGTTACACCGCGAATGACCGCATTCAAGCCGGGACAATCGCCTCCCGAAGTCAAAATCCCTATCCGGGGCCGTTGGTCAAGTTCGGCAGCGATTACATTTGCTTTCAAATCGTCAACCATTTGATTCCTGACTTTCTGCAGAAGCCTTGGGCAGCTTCATTGAATAAAACTTTGTGAAACAATTTTTGTTCGTGATGAAACGCAATTCAACCTCGTTGGTCCGTTCTCCAAAGGAGGGCAACTGGGTTCGGTCGCTCTGGTCACACGTGACCCGATTGTATCGTCAATCGAGCCATGATCTGCTCAACGATCATCTCCCCAAGCACCGTGTTTCATGGGTCACCGCCCCGCCAGGTTGATATTTTTGCAGTTTGGTGGAGTTCATGATCTCTGGACAGGCGGGGTATGGGGCGTGAGCATGTGAGCCAGAGCAGACCATCGCCTGCGGGGAATGGGCAAACTGGGCTCCGGCGAAAAACGGGCAATTCAGTGTCAAAAAGCACTGCATCGGTGAGTTCGGCGAGCCAATGAACCTTTCGAAACATCGCGTTTCATCTTGACCTTCGTCGCATGATCGCGGTACGAAATCTCATCATGGAGGTGGAAGATTCGATCGCCGTGCGCCGTCCTCAGCGATGGAGCAAACCGATGGATGCATCGATGGACGATGCAGACGTTTTGTGGCTGCGCTCACGTGAGCCATTCGCGAGCATGGATGCCAAGGCCTTTCCGCGTTCGATCCCACTTGAAGGCATCCTCCGAAACGACTGCCGGATCAAACGATGCGAACCGGGAGAGATCATCGTTCGAGAGGGCGACTATGGCAACAGTGCTTTTTTGGTAATCGCGGGCAGCACAAAAGTGATTGTGGATTCTCTGTCACCCGATCAGATGGGACGTTCCAGTCCCAAAAAACTATCTTGGTTTCAGGCGTTCCGTCAATTTCTGCGTCGCCCAAAAGTGGCAGAAGCCCGGTTGCCCGAGCAAGTGACGACCGCAATTGATTCCCCCACCACCAGCAGTTCAATCCGCCAGATTGACGATCGTCCCGCAATCTTCCTTCAGGATTTCAATGCGGTCTTGCGTGATCACGCTAGCGTGGAGTTAGGGCCTGGCGAGCTTTTTGGCGAAGTCGCCGCCATGTATCGCTCTCCACGCACAGCCACTGTGATAGCTGCGACAGAAGCGACATTGCTCGAGATTCGCTGGCAGGGGCTCCGTATTCTGCGACGTGACAAACGCTTCGCGGCCAGCATGGATGAGCATTATCGCACCCACTGGCTCAATGTTCATTTGCGTGAAGTCCCCTTGTTGCGATACCTGCCGGAAGCAAGTCTGGTTCGCGTTGCCGAGGCGACACAGATGCGTTCGTTTGGCCGTTTGGAATGGAACGCGGATTACAAACGAACACGAAACCTGCCAGTGGAGCAGCAAATCGAGTCTGAGCCAATCGTATGTGAAGCGGGCCGCGTCCCGACTGAACTGGTCATTGTTCGCAGCGGTTTCGGCCGACTATCGCAACAGTATGGTGCCTCGCACCGCACGACCGCCTATCTCGGCAAGGGTCATATCTTTGGCCTTGAGGAATTGTCGTACAACAGTGTGCGTCCAGCGAACACACCATTACTCAGTTTGCAGAATTCATTGCGTGCTGTTGGATTCCTCGACGCATTATTCATTCCGGCAGAAACGTTCGCAGCCGACATTCTGCCACACGTACGTCGAACCGAGTTACCCGAGAAAGCAGCAAGCTTACTTTTGCAGTCAGCTGAACAGCGTTTGGAAATGGGATCCGATCGGCGTCAGAATGCTCGCAAGCAGAACACGAGTGTTTCTGAAAATACGGACATTGAAAGTGAGACGGGACAACAATTCCAACAAACCGCTTTACTGGAATTCATTGTACAAAGCCGCCTGAACAATGGACGGCAGGCGATGGTCATCGACCTTCATCGCTGTACCCGCTGCGATGACTGTGTCAAAGCATGCAGCGATGCACATGAGGGCAACCCACGTTTTGTACGCCAAGGCGTATCTCACGACCGGTTGCAGGTTGTTGAAGCCTGCATGCAGTGCAGTGATCCTGTTTGCATGATTGGTTGCCCAACTGGATCCATCATGCGAGATCAGGAAACCGGGGTGGTACAGATTCATGAATCGATCTGCGTGGGATGTGGCACGTGCGCCTCCGCATGCCCCTACGACAACATTCGAATGGCCGAGGTCTTTGACCATCAGGGTCGCCCCTATCGCGATATGACCACTGACATGCCGATTGTAAAGGCGACCAAATGCGACATGTGCAGCAAACTTCCATCAGGCCCAGCCTGCGCTGCGGCCTGTCCTCATGATGCGCTTGTCCGAATCGATTTGACCGAGTCCAAACCACTACAGGAGTGGCTCGATCTGCGGAGCTAGACGCATGCCCCTTCACTCATTCCGTCAACGTCGTCGCATCGCCATCACGCTGACTGTATTCGCGCTGCTTGCGATGCTGGGCATAGTTTGGATCCAGACAGGTCGACTGGCTGATGTCTCACTGCTGACGGGTGGAACACTGCTTTGCTGCATTTTACTGTTGGCGTTGTTTGGCATGCGCCGCCGCTTGCCAATTCTGCCGTTGGGCAGTGTCAGCACATGGACTCAGGTCCACATTTACATGGGCTTTTTCACAGCGGGCGTCTATTGGATGCACGTGCCGAACCTGATCGGGAATGGCATCTTCGAGTGCAGCCTTTCAATCGTTTTTCTGCTTGTCACGCTGAGTGGTTTCTATGGACTTTATGCATCGCGAACCCTGCCCAAACGACTGACCGCCGTGGAGGGACAGCACCGCTTTGACCGGGTTGAATGGCATCGCGGGCAAATTGCCGACCACGCAACAAAGCTGTTGGAGGAACTCAGTGTCCATGTCGGGATTCCCGTGCTCGGCAGTTTCTACACGCAACACCTCAACCCGTTTTTCAATTCGCGTCCCTCGCTGGCCTATATCCTGGTGCCCACTGGCGTACGAAGACGAAGGTTACTGAGTGACTTGAGGGATTTGGAACGCTATCTGGAAAGCGAAGGACGCAGCACCGCTGGACGATTTGCAGCGTTGGTACGACGACGAGATGATCTTGATTACCAATTCGCATTGCAGTTGCGTTTGCGGCTGTGGGTCGCATTTCACAGCATCCTGACTCTGGCGCTGGTCGCTGGCGGGCTTGTCCATAGTTTCATGGCTCTTCGTTTCGCGGGATAAACTTCCCGCAGTCTTTCAGGTATTTGGCAAAAGAACCGAACCCCAAAATCTGTCCTCGGATCCAGAGCAGAGCTGACACAAAACAACATGCGACGAGACGAACTGCAACTACCGCCACCTCCCAATAACGATCGCCCCGGCGACCGTTGGATGTGCGGGCGCAGCAGTGGTCAGACACCTTGTGTGCGGGGCCCCAGCGATCGGGGCATCTGCCCGATGGAACGAGCGTGTCGTGTAAAACGTTCATGGTACGGTCGCCGTCGCCATGCATTACTGGTTGCTACCGTCCTGCTGATCGCCATGTTGCTATTCATGATCAAATCACGGCACCAGTTGGCGATCATCAAGCCTGGTGACCTTTCGAATCCCCACGCCCAGATACTTGCTACCACCGTGACGTCACAGCGGTGCGCTGCTTGCCATCCACAGGCAGCAAACACGGACAACCTGTGGTTCAATGCATCGAGTGTGGGACATCAACACTTGACACAAACCGATGCATGCCTGGACTGCCACCACAAAACCATCCCCCGAAAGGTTGCCAAACTCGCTCACAACCTCGATGCCCAACAGTTGGCAACACTGAGGCTCTCGCGTCAGCGTTTGGCATCGCTTGCGGAATATTCCGACACATGGCAGGATTTGTTACCTGGTCCAGCAGTCGACATGAACAACATCCAATGCGCTACCTGCCACCGTGAACACCGTGGTTCGAGCGCTGACCTGCTTGCCATCTCTGACACACAATGTCAAACCTGCCACTCTGATCGCTTCGGCAGCTTTGCAACATCGCATCCCGACTGGCAACAGTGGCCTTATGGACGTGGTGGAGAAATTTCTTTCAACCATGCGACACACGCCAACAAGTACTATCCAGCCAAACGGCAGGATGGCAAAGGCACGCCGTTCCAATGTGCACAATGCCATCAGCGAAATACGAATAATGAAATTTCCAGAGCAGCAAGCTATCGAGTTGCCTGCGGATCATGCCATGATGAAGCTTTGAAACTGGAGACTGCAGAAGGCCTGACCTTGCTTGCTCTACCGATCCTGTCACCTGAGTCAGCCGCGCGGGTCCAACCGTGGCCGGAAGCCGCGACGGGATTCTACGATGGGCCTGTCTCGCCCTTGGCCGAACTGCTACTGCAAGCAGATCCTGATATAGCCAAAGCATTACAGGAAATTCCCAACCATGACGTTGCCGCTGTGGAAACTCCAGCAGCCATCGCCGCTGCCGAAACATTGGCACAGGGGATTCGACAATTAATCAATGAGTTTGCCAGCCAGGGTCAACCAGCGTTGATCAAACGGACCCAACGCTTGGGACTGACCCCTGAGAGTGTTCAGGCACTGCTGCGGGCCCTCTCACCACAATTGGTCGAAGAAGCGAGACAGAACTGGTTCATTCAGCAAGCTCAGTCCAAGCTTGATCCAGCGGCTGATTCGCAACCAACACCAAAGCCAAAACCAGCGGAAACCAACTCAAACGGTACCAAGGGTCTGCCAGAGGCCCCCCGTGATCCCAACGATTTACTGGGTTCAGATTTACTGGGTTCGGATTTACCGGGTTCGGATTTACTGGGTTCGGATTTACTATCAGGGGATTCTTTGCTGGTACCGAATCCCAACACCGACACCGACCCGCTTGCTCTTGACCCACTGGGCACTGAACCCTTGGTAGAAACTGAACCTGCGAAAAAATCACCACCGACCAACGGGTTGGATTTCGACGCTGACAGCATGCTGCCAGGCGGTGGATGGTTTCGCGATGACCAAGGTCTGGCGATTCGTTACCGCGGATCTGACCACGATGACCCGGTCCTCAAAGCGATGATCAACATCATCCGCCAGCTACCTGCTGGCATGCCCACGCGGGAGCGTCTGCTTCAGAACCGCGCTATTGCGGCTTGCATCGCTTGTCATCCGGGAGCCATTCAGAGGCACGGCAGATGGCGCAGCCGTCCACTCTCCAACATTGGCCAATTCACGAAATTCAGCCATGCCTCACACCTCAACGTGGCAGAACTTTCCAATTGCATTCATTGCCACCGTGTCGCAGGCAAGTCTTCATCAGCATCATTGCTCACAGGCATGCTTGCCCCACAATCGCCCCACGGCCAGATGGACTTCCTGCCGCTGACGCGTGAATCATGCAGCAGTTGCCATCGCTCAGGTGCAAGTGGCGACAATTGCACAACCTGTCATCGCTATCACATTGATCTCCGCAACAGCGGCACCATTTCCATCAACCACTGATGCCTGAATTCCACCCGCACGTCAGTGAGATGGCAGCTTGCACAGCGAATTTGCGTTCCCCATTCCTCGTCGAGCCTGCTTTCCATGAGAGTCCTTGTGATTCAACACAGTGCCGCTGATTCATTGGCTTCCGCGGAAAGCGTCATTTCTACTTTAGGGCACGAGATCATTACGATTCGGGTTGATCGTCAACACCCGATTCCAAAATCGGTTGATTGCGATGCGATGATCACGCTGGGTGGTCCTTATCCATTGACCATGAAAGATCGCCCGAGCTGGATTGCTGAAGAACAAATGCTTGTCCGCAGATACGTTGAGGGTGGTCGACGCATTCTGGGCATTTGTTTGGGAGCTCAAATCGTGGCCTCTGCTCTGGGGGCAACGGTTCGTCGCAATGATCAAGCAGAACTGGGTTGGCATGATGTTCGACGCACATCGGGTGAGTCCAAAATCGTGGATCGTAGTCTGCCCTCACAGATGACGGTTTTTCATTGGCACAGAGACACATTCGAAATTCCGGACGGGGCACAACATCTCTATGAATCTGAAACATGCCATCACCAGGCATTCGGTCTCGAGGATCGGATCTTTGGGTTCCAATTTCATCTCGAATCGGACATGCGAACGATCCAGACGTTTCTCGCAGTTTCTCAATACCGAAACTTGGCGGGCAAAGATATCCAAACGAAGTCACAGATTCTGTCGGGAATCGACCAATACCTGCCTGACCAGATGAAACACATGAACTCTTTTCTGAATCACTTGTTGCCCCGTGATTGAGCCAGCCGGCTGCGGTCAACAGTTCCAAAGAGGCACGCTGCTGATTGCCTCCACAGGCAAAGAGGCACGCTGCTGATTGCCTCCACAGGCAAAGAGGCACGCTGCTGATTGCCTCCACAGGCATCGACACAGTCAGCAAAAACGGCACTGCCCGGCAGCATTTCAACCCGATGGTGCGACCACAGGCTTGAAAAATACTTCCCGGAAAAAACCGACCACGGTTTGATAGGTCTTGGGGCTGATGAACGTCAGCATATGTCCCTGCTTGGGGATCACTTCCAGACGGCTATCGATCCCGGCCTCAACTTGCGACTGATGAAATTGCCGCGTTCCTGCCAACGGTACCAGAGCATCTCCTTCTCCATGAAACAACTGGGTAACGGGATCGTTCTCGGAGACATGTGTCGCAGGCGACGCTGCCTTGTAGGCTTCGGGTCTGTCCCGTCTGGAACCACCCAAAAAATATGTCATTGCACTGTTGTCGATGGGCAGCGATCGGAAATCGCAAGGCGGACCGCCTGCGCAGACGGCATTGATTTTCGGCAACTGCTTCCATCGAGGATCCGTGATCGGCCAGTTGCTGGCTGACGCTTGGACGACCGCGGCCTCATCTGCCAAAGACCCCAGCAGCACCGACAGGTGGCCGCCCGCGGAGTAACCAAATAAACCGATCTGTTTGGTGTTCAAATCGAGTCGTTTGGCATGCTGTCTCACCCAAACCAGCGCGGATCGCACATCATCCACCTGTGCCGGAAATTTGTGGGCAGGTGCCAAGCGGTAATTGATCGTTACCGCCACGATCCCTTCTTTGGCCAACAGGCGTGAATAGGACGCGATCGTCCACTTGTCTCCGGAAGCCCAACCGCCCCCATGAATGACCACAACAACCGGATAACCGTTTGCAGGTGGATCCGCAGCGGGCAAGTAGACATCACACAGACCGGCCCTGCCTGCCTGTTCGCTGAACCGCTGGTCCTTTTGAATCCTGACACCTTGGATAGCGACTGCCGGTTGATCCTTCTGTCCGGCGGCCTGAGGTCGCCCGGACTTGCCCACCAAATTTGGTGCCTGATCAGGTCCTGCGGGTGTTGCGTTGGTCACCTTCTGAACCGGGGCGTCTGCCCCACTGGATGTGGCAGTGACGATCCAAAGTGCCACGATCAGCAGCAAAAACGGCACCTTTGAAATGGAATTCTGGTCATGAGGGTGGGGGCTGTGAGGTGTAAGTTGTGTTTTCATGGCAAGCAGGCGGTGGGAGGAATCTAGCCGCACCGTATAATAGGAGTGATGTCCAGACCAGTCGAATCTCAATCCGCCGGACTTTTGATCCATGTCAGTCGAGCTAAATACGGTACCTGAAGCTGTGGAGGCTATCCGCCGTGGTGAGGTGGTGATCGTTGTTGATGCGGAAGACCGCGAAAACGAGGGGGACTACATCTGCGCGGCAGAGAAGGCCAGTCCCGAGGTCGTCAACTTCATGCTCAGCGGGCGAGGTCAATTGTGCGTTTCGATCCTTCCCGAGGTCTCGAAACGGCTCGACCTGAATCCGGTGGTGGTTCAAAACGATGCACCTTTGAAAACTGCATTTCTGACACCGATCGATATCAAGGAGGCAAAAACCGGTATCACAGCCAAGGAACGCAGCAACACGATTCGTCGCATGGCATCGCCTGAATGTTCCACAGATGACTTTGTCCGCCCGGGACACGTTTATCCTTTATTGGCAAAAGAGGGTGGTGTGCTTCGCCGTGCGGGTCATACGGAGGCTGCGGTTGATTTGGCGAGGATGGCTGGCTTGGCTCCTGCTGCTGCTCTCTGCGAGGTTCTGGATGAACAGGGAGAACGTGCGACCCGTGACCGACTCAGTGAAATTGCTAAAGAAAAGAATCTGAAAATCATCAGCATCGAGCAATTGATTGCCCATCGACGCGTCAGTGAAAAACTGATCAGTCGTGAGGCTGAGGCAAAACTACCAACCAAGTACGGCGACTTTCAGATCACTGTCTTCGGTGTGCAGTATGAGGCCCAGGAGCCACTTGCCCTCGTGTTTGGAGACCTCGACGCGCCGGGCCCACCACCACTGGTCAGAATGCACAGCAGTTGCTTCACGGGTGACTTGGTGGCTTCACTGCGCTGTGATTGTGGAGATCAACTTCACATGGCACTGAAGATGATCAGCAGCGAAGGGCGAGGTGCTGTGGTCTACCTGCCCCAAGAAGGCCGCGGTATTGGTCTGGCCCAGAAAATTCGGGCCTACAGTCTGCAGGACGGCGGGTTGGACACCGTCGAAGCGAATCACGCTCTGGGGTTCAAAGCCGACATGCGTGACTATGGAATTGGACTTCAAATCCTGAAGGATCTGGGGCTCAGCGAAGTCCGACTACTGACCAACAATCCTAAAAAGACTGAGGCATTCAATCTCCGTGGATTTGATCTTCGTGTGGTTGATCAGGTGCCAATTGTTCCCCCTGTGAATGCACACAATCAGCGGTACCTCGAAACCAAACGCGAAAAAATGGGTCACCAACTGCCTGACATGTAATAGTCAGCCCTACCACTGACTCTGAGATCCCCGCAAGCACAAGCCCCATCGGCTCAAAGCGGTAAAGATGAAGGGATAACGAGGTTGCCACTGGCAAGCGGGACGGTCACTGGGTAGAGCGGCTTGGGGGGGATAGAATGGGGTTCACTGGTATCCTCCCCCATTGAAAGCGTCCCTCCACCTCCCACAAGCCTCCGGTACCGCCTGTTCATGTCCACAACTGCTGAAAATCAATGGCCTCGGCAGGTCACCGTCTTGGGCGTTGGGTTGTTGGGTGGAAGCGTTGCTCTCTCCTTGAGGCGTACGGCACCTCAGACGCGGATCGTCGGCTTCGCCCGCAGTGTGGAAAAACGACAGTACCTGACCGGCAGCGGACTGGTTGATTTTTCAGCCGGGACGATCGCTGAGGCATGCCAGCAAAGTGATGTGGTGGTGGTAGCCTCGCCGGTTGATCGAATCGCGGAGATGGTGATTGCGGCGGCGGCAAGTTCACCATCCCATTGTTTGCTCACCGATGTGGGCAGCACCAAACGGCAAATTGTGGCGAGCGTGGGTGATCATCCCGCTGCCGCCAGAAAATTTGTCGCGGCGCATCCGATCGCCGGATCTGAGAAATCAGGCCCCGAAAATGCCACGAATTCATTATTTGACGAAAAATTGGTCGTTGTGACACCGGTAGAAACGACCTCCCCTGAACGGTTGGAAAAAGCCCACCAGTTTTGGCAACTGACGGGCGGACAAACGTGTGAAATGACGCCTTCTGAGCACGACACCCACTTGGCAGCGATCAGCCACATGCCACACTTGGTGTCAGCATTGGTTGCGAAAATCGCGTCCCCCGAGGCTCTGCCACTGGCAGGTAGCGGATGGCGGGATATCACTCGTGTGGCAGCAGGCGACCCCACCTTATGGGCAGCCATCTGCAGCGAAAATCGGGCGGCCATCGGAAACGAATTGAAAAAAGCCGCAGACGAGTTGGACCGATTGCGGCAATTGCTGCAGGATGCTGATGATGCTGCCTTGCATCGGTGGCTTTCGGAAGCCAAAAAGATCAAAGAACAGTCTCCCTGAGACGCACTTGCATTGAATCATTCACAGGGTCTGAAAACATGCCTCTCTGGCAAATCGACATTTATCCGGCAGACGATCAGATTGATCGCGAGGCCACACGAACAACCGAAGAAATCTCCGAACTCGGGCTGGGCGATCAGGTTTCGGTTGCCTTCGCACGCTGTTTTCTTGTTCAGGGAGACTTCGCCATAGCGGAAGCAAATCGGCTGGCCGAAACTCTGCTGTGCGATGCCGTTACCGAAAGAGCAGTCGTCGCGATCGCCGGACAGGATACCCTCAACGAACCGCCGGGATCACAGACCACGCTCGTCAACGTGCTTCCCAAACCCGGTGTCATGGATCCTGTGGCTGCCAGCACGATCGGTGCTGCGCAAGATGCTGGCTTTGACGTCAAAGCGGTCCGGACGCTGCGAAAGTACTGGCTGGGTGACGTTGAGGTGAAAACCCTCGATCCCATTTGTCGTCGAGCATTATCCAATGATGCCATCGAACAGGTCGTCATCGGGCCTCTGGAAATGGATCAGCTTGATATTGGAGCACCTTACGAGTTTGAATTGGTCACGATCCCGATCCGCGAACTTGACAACGAAGGTCTGGAGCGGCTTTCCCGCGAAGGCCAACTCTATCTGACACTGGTCGAGATGCAGACGATCCGATCCCACTTCGTTTCATTGGGAAGAGACCCCACCGACATTGAACTGGAATCTGTAGCGCAAACGTGGTCAGAACACTGCAGCCACAAAACATTGGCCGGCCGCATCCATTACCGAGGCCCCGGTCTGGAAGCGGGCAGCCCGTTGGATGAACGGCAATACGAGAACATGCTCAAAGAAACGATCTTTGCAGCGACCCAATCGATTCGACAATCATTGGGTGACGACGACTGGTGTGTCAGTGTGTTCAAAGATAACGCAGGTGTGGTCACATTCGACAATGACTACCATGCCTGTTTCAAAGTTGAAACACACAATCACCCCTCAGCACTGGAGCCATATGGTGGAGCCAATACGGGTATCGGTGGAGTCATCCGTGATCCGATGGGCACTGGAATGGGGGCCAAACCTGTTTGCAATACCGACGTCTTCTGCTTTGCTCCGCCCGAAACCGATGTTGAATCATTGCCACCCGGCGTACTGCATCCCCGCAGTGTCATGAAGGGAGTGGTTTCAGGTGTCCGTGATTACGGAAACCGCATGGGCATCCCGACAGTCAACGGTGCAGTCTACTTTGATCGTCGCTATCTCGGTAATCCACTGGTCTACTGCGGTAACGTGGGCATGATTCCCGTTGGCATGGAGGAAAAAGAGGTCAAGCCGGATGACTTGATCGTGGCCCTGGGAGGCCGCACCGGACGTGACGGCATTCACGGTGCAACCTTTTCATCAGCCGAATTGACCAGCGAATCCGAATCTCTTTCGGGAGGCGCTGTTCAAATTGGTAACGCAATCACTGAGAAAATGGTGCTTGATGTGTTACTGCAGGCTCGCGATCGTGGCCTTTTCAATGCTGTGACTGACTGCGGTGCCGGAGGATTTTCCAGTGCTGTCGGTGAAATGGGCGAGGAGGTGGGAGCCGAAGTTTGGCTTGAAAAAGCTCCCTTGAAATACGAGGGGTTGAACTACACGGAAATCTGGATCTCCGAGGCACAGGAACGCATGGTGCTGTCCGTTCCACCAGACAGCTGGGATGAACTGAAAGACCTGTGCGAAAGCGAAGGAGTCGAGGCAGCAATTCTGGGACGCTTCGCGCCCACAGGAAGATTGCAACTCACCTATCACGGGCAAGTGGTCGGTGATATCTCCATGAGTTTCCTGCATGACGGCCGACCCCCGGTTGTGCGTGATGCCATTTATTCACCCTCACCAGTGGAACCTCTTGAGATTCCTGAGCTGTCGGCAGAAGAAAATCGTGAATCATTGCTGGCAGTCATGGGCAGCCTGAACGTCGCCAGCAAAGAGTGGGTCATTCGCCAGTATGACCATGAGGTTCAAGGCGGCAGTGTGGTCAAACCCATGGTGGGTCCTCAATGCGATGGACCCGGTGATGCTGCCGTGATCCGACCGCTGCTGGAAAGCCGACGCGGACTCGTGATTTCCTGTGGCATGAATCCACACTACGGCGATTTTGATACCTACCACATGGCGGCCTCCGCGATTGATGAAGCCATGAGGAATGCCGTTGCAGTAGGAGCCGACCCGTCAAAAATCGCAATCCTTGATAACTTCTGCTGGGGTTACACCGACCGGGCAGAAACCCTCGGGTCGCTGGTGCGAGCGGCGATCGCCTGCCAGGACATGGCAGTCACCCTGGGCACTCCGTTTGTGAGCGGCAAAGATAGCCTGAATAATGAATTCAGTTTTGATAACGCCGATGGCCACCGCGAAACCATTTCGATCCCTCCCAGCCTGCTGATCAGTGCCATGGGCCAAATCGATGATGTTTCCAAGTCCGTGACGATGGACGCCAAATCAGCTGAAAATATCGTCTTTCTTGTCGGTGCAACCAAAAATGAGCTCGGCGGATCACACCTCTCGCTGGTCCGAAACCTAACCGGTGGTGATGTACCCCAGGTCAATTCAGTGTTGGCGAAACAGACATTCCTGCAGATCCATCAGGCAATACAAAACCGTTGGATTCGTTCGTGTCATGACCTCAGTGAGGGAGGCCTTGCAGTCGCCGCAGCAGAAATGGCGATGGCCGGCGGCCTCGGAATGAAGATTGACATCTCCCAGGCAGCCACCGGCCTCAACAGCACGCAACTGCTGTTCAGTGAATCCAATACCCGATTCCTCATCGAAACCACCCCAGCGAATGCCGATGAATTTCAACGATTGTTACAATCCGCAGAGGTTCCCGTTTGTCGTTTAGGTACAATCAAACAGCACCACGAGCTGGTAGTCACCCGTAACGGAGATACCATGCTGCAAGTCGATCTGGCAGAGGCCAAAGCCGCTTGGAAAAAACCCCTCGACTGGTCATAAGCCTGCAAACATTGTCAATCAATCTCGTAAGTATCCATCTCCCCTGATCACACGCCCCCCTGATCAAACGCCATGATTTCAGCAGTCCAAGAAGCGACCTGCACCGTTGTGATCTCGCGAGGTCAATCGCGGAACCCGCAAAAGCGTGGACTCGAGCAGGGAATCGCCGATGAAATTGGCAAACTCAAAGGGGTGAATGTTCTTACCATTCCACACCTCTACGATCTCCCAAAGACCAGCGACTCCTACCAGAAACTGTCGGAAATTGAAGGTGATCTGGTTATCGTTTCCTGGATCTACTCGCGGGCCGCACACTGGGTTCTGGACCGTAATGGCATCCAGGGGCAGGTTGGAATCGTCAACCTCGGTGAGCCAGAGGAAGACGAGTCCGAAAATGCTGAAATGGACACCGCCAACCCGGCCTCAGTCCAAACCGAATCCGAGACCGATGAACCCGCCGTTGATCGTGTTACCGATCTGTATCCCAGACCCGATCGAAACATTCATTGCATCGATCTGAAACTGGAAAATGATCCCCAAGCGTTCATAGGCGAAATCAAACGCATCCTCGGAGTGGAGCCAAGTGCCCCGGACACCACACTGCCAATTGTCGGTGGTCAGCTCGTTCAGGTTGAGGAACAGACATCGAGGCGCTGGTACCCCGTCATCGATTTCAGCCGCTGTACGAATTGCATGGAGTGTGTCGACTTTTGTCTGTTCGGCGTCTATGGCGTGGACGGCACCGAAAACATCCTCGTGGAACAACCAGACAACTGCCGCAAGGGCTGCCCTGCATGCAGTCGCGTCTGCCCTGCGAATGCTATCATTTTCCCGCAGCACAAAGCCCCTGCGATTGCGGGTGCAGAAACGGACGGAGACGAGGGCTTCAAGATCGATCTGTCACAATTATTTGGGGCACCAAATAAGGATGAGGATCCGATCGAAACAGCCGCGAGGGAGCGGGATGAGCAACTTCTTTTGGCGGGCCGTGACACGATTGGAATCGACGAACAACTCAAGAAACGGCAAGCTGACCACAGTTTGACCCCAAAAGACGGGCTGGATCACTTGATCGATTCGCTCGATGAATTCGATCTTTAGTCGAATACTGAATTTTCTTACATCAGCAATCCGAGCCGTCTGATTTTTCCATTTAAACTCCGAGCCGCTGACGTCCGATAGCACAGGTAGGTTTTACTACTTTGGAGCTAGCCGTGCAGCAACGTCGATCCTCGCATACATACCGTCGCTGCTGCTTAGCGGTCTTGATTGCTTCGACATCAACGCTGGGCCCCAGTCCATTTGCTTCTGCCAATGAGACTCAGGTTCCACCTCTGTTGCGAATTCCTGCAGAGCGTTCGGATACGAATGCTCAAGTGAATTCGCCTCTGAACTCGACGTTGAAGATCCGGGTCGCAAGGCGGCCGTGGTTGCTTGAGAAATTGACCAAGCCAAGTCAGCAACCATCGATCAAGATGACGCCACCGCGTCCACCTGCGGCGATTCCCGATCCGCCATCGATGTCACTGATAATTCCCGAGAACGGAAACGGATGGGTCACTCGCGGCCGGGTGAAGACTCAGGTCCCCAGTTACGCCGACCTCAAACTCAATCCGACACAAGCTGACGAGACAGAAGCTCCGAACAACGATGCGGAGATCGACGAGCTGACGCCGAAGACGAAGATGCAAAGCGTCTCACCACCGCCAGCGGAATCAGGGAAGGTACAGTCCCAAACGCCTGAACCAAAAGCTGCCGCATTTCCGCCAACTGCACCAGAAACGATTGAATCGGCCGACTTGGATGCCAAAGCCAAGATGCCGACCAATGCCGGAAATGAAAAGCCGGAACTGAAGGGGCAAAGCTCCGAAAAGATCCGATCCACCATTGGTGAGAAGTCCACGGCAACGCTGAAAGGTGCTGCAGTGATCGTTGGGAAAGGCGAGGAATCGCCAGCAAGCGATGCTGCGATTCCCCCAGTAGCGGTCGAACCGAACATCAAGCAGTTGGTGTCTCCCGACCAGGAGACATCTGCACCTGCTGAGCAGGCGGCTGATAACTCGCATGCAGATGCAGAAATGTCTGCCAAAGCACAAGCCTCAGCGAAGACCACCCGTGGCGCGGATTCTGAACTTGATGACGGATTCGCTTTGCAGGCGAGTGAAAAGAAAGCTACTGAGTTACGGAAAAGCAGCGTCACTGAACCGGGAGCGACGGCACCTGCAACAAAGACTGCACCTGCAACAAAGACTGCGACTGCGACTGCAACAAAGACTGCGACTGCGACTGCGACAAAGACTGCGACAACGGGTGGTAGTGATGAACCCAGGAAAGTCGATGTCGTCAAAGTTCGCAAACTGCGACTTCAGGCAGACGGAACGGTTTCCGACAAGTCCGGTTTAGCCGAGAGTGAAGCCAAGTCACTCAAGGCAGAGGAAGAGGCCAAAAAGGCACCGGCATCGCAATTTGTAAGTAGTGAGAATCCACGAGCCACGAAGGTCGACTACACAGGTAGACCCGCCGAGCCGATCAAGCTGACACGATCAGTTTCGCGAATGCGGAACACGATCAAGCAGGGGCTGATGTATCACTACACTCGACCGGAAGCAGCCAATGAGCGTAGCAACTGGGGCATGCTGCACTCGATCATGGTATTCGGTGCGGACACCAAAATTCGCGTCAACAATCGCAAGCACAGTGCGATTGCCTGGATCGCGGGCAATAACGCATGCCGGGGCCAGCGATTGCTGACACTCGAGAATGACGCCATCGCGGCTCGCAGCGGGGTGGGGCTACAGGGGCACCAGGGGCAGTGTCTTGCGGTCTTCTCGCTCTGTGAAGTGCCACTGGATTACCCGGTCTACGCTGCAAGCCAGAAGTTCTCAATCCGCGAGTTGGTCGAATCCGAGATGTTGGCGTGCCGGAGCGGCGAAGAACTCACTTTTTCGTTGATCGGGTTATCACACTACCTCGACACCGACACCATGTGGCTCAACTCGGATGGCGAGACTTGGAGTTTTGAGCGTCTGATCAAGGAAGAATTGTCTCAACCGATTGTGGGAGCAGCTTGCGGTGGAACCCATCGCCTGATGGGTTTTGCCCACGCTCTGCGCAAGCGTCGTGCCGCTGGCAAACCGATTACCGGGCAGTGGAAGCGAGCCGAAATCTTCATGAAGGATTTCGAAAAATACGCGTATCGTCTGCAGAACCGGGATGGTTCGATGAGTACCGACTGGTTTGAAGGTCGTGAAGACAACGGCGATCTTGATCGAAAAATCCAGACGACGGGCCATATGGTTGAGTGGTTACTCACCATCACGCCTGACGAGAAGCTGCAGCAAACACGATTGGTAAATGCAGTACGCTTCCTCGCCAACACGATCTACAGCGAACGCGGACGAGACTGGAAAATCGGTCCCAAGGGACATGCTTTGCGATCTCTCGCCATGTACTACGAGCGAGTCTATGGCGGCGACACGGCATGGCAATCAAGATCAGTGGCAAAATCGGGCAGTCAATCCCGCCGTTGATCATCTTTTGGCCTGCTTGCCTGTCCGTAGCAGGCACCATCGACTAGAGTAGTGACATCCTGTCCTGTTTCTTCTTTGGGCTCGGCTGTCGATGGCAACGCAACGACTGACCAAACACAATTCTGCCATGGTATCCGCAGCCATTGCGCTGCTTAAGGCCCGGAATGCAGATGCCTTGCTGATTCTTCTGGATGGGACAACTGACTGGAAGCGGATCGTCGAATTGACAGGCGAGACGAGTAAGCCAGTGATTGTTGCCCTGGATTCGCAGGAAGACCTCGAAGGTGCGTCCGAAGCAGGCCTGAAAACGGTGGCCCTGAATAAAGAAAAGGCGCCGCTGCTGGAACGTCTGCAGCATGCCTTGCTGGAAGCTGCTGCCGATGAGCTGATTCGCACCAACGGCGAAGTGGTGGCCGTGTATCGGGGTTTTCAGCAAAACCGGCTTGATTCCATCAGTCACTTGCAGCTTGACGAGCGAATGCGACGATTGACCAGTCGTGACTTGCAAATGCTTGAGAGCCGCGTACCGTTGCAGACGATCAAGGTTGTCGTTGACCTCGCAGCACAGATTGGACGCGAGGGTCGTGAAGGCAAAGCGGTGGGCACCCTGTTCGTCGTTGGGGATACCCGCAAGGTGCTGGAACATTCCAACGACAGTGGCGTCGATCCGTTTCGCGGATACAACAAAAAACATCGAAACCTGCTGGACGCCCGCGTCCAGGAAGATGCCAAGGAAATCGCCCAGCTGGACGGAGCGTTCCTGATTGGCAGCGATGGGGTCATCGAACGCAGTCGGCAGATGCTGGAAGTCTCACATGAAGACCTGACGATGACAAAAGGGCTGGGTGCAAGACACTGGGCCGCTGCCGCAATCACACGAAAAACCAAAGCGATTTCCGTTGTGGTCAGCCAGTCCACCGGGACGGTCCGGCTGTATCAAGACGGCAATCTTGTGATGCGAATTGAACCGATGGACAAAGCAGTGAAGTGGCAGGAATTTGCATTTGAACCGCCTCCCACACCACCGGAAGCCTGATCCTGCTTGACTTGGCAAGCACTCTCCTGCTGATACACGAACCCGGTTGATGGGTGAATGCCGCGATCTGGGCAACCCGTCCCGGCATTTTCTACGAGGCGTTTCCCAGTAACTCCCGGGTCGCCAGCCCGATGTCGGGCTGTCTCATCAAAGACTCACCCACAAGGATTCCTTTCACGCCCCCAGCACGTAGGACTTGAACATCCTCGTAAGTGCGGATCCCACTTTCGCCTACCAGAAGACGATCCTCAGGAATGTGAGGGCGGAGGGTTAGGGTGTGATCGAGAGACGTTTCGAAGGTGTGTAAATTTCGATTGTTGACACCAACAAGCCGTGTTCCAGTGGCAAGAACTGCCGGCAGATTCGTTGGATCATATAATTCAATCAACGTTTGCATCCCGAGTTCGACAGTTTGCTGGTGCAAACTTAGCAGCTGTTCGGGGGTCAGGCATTCAGCGATCAGCAACACACAATCTGCCCCGGCAGCTCGAGCCTGTAGCAACTGATATCGGTCGATAATGAAATCTTTTCGTAGCAGTGGCAGTTCAACTGCCTGCCGAATGTCAACAAGGTAATCCAGTGATCCTTGAAAGAACGGTGCATCAGTCAAGACGCTGATGCATGCAGCACCCGATTCAGCGTAGCTACGTGCTATCTGCACCGGATCAAAGTCTTCTCGAATCAACCCCGCGGACGGACTGGCCCGTTTGACTTCCGCGATCAACTGCACCGTTTCTCCTACCGCCAGCGCGGCATGGAAATCATGACATGGGGGCAGATCCCGGGCCATCGACTCAAGCGATTCAGCGGGCAGTTGGCCCCGATCAGACTCGATGGTCTTGCGTGTCTCTACGATAATCCTGTCAAGAATCGTCATCAGTGTTTGAAGTGCCGTCGTCCGGTGAACACCATTGGCATGTTGTGCTGGTTGCAGGCATCAATGACTTCACCGTCACGTCTTGACCCTCCCGGCTGGATGATTGCGATGATTCCTGCCTCTGCCGCAGCTTCAATGGAATCCGGGAAAGGGAAGAAAGCATCCGAGGCGAGCACCGATCCTGGAGCCCGATCAGCTGCCTTTTCGATCGCGATCTCAACGCTGTCGACGCGACTCATCTGCCCAGCCCCCACACCAATCAGAGAAGTATCTTTTCCCAGAACAATGGCGTTGCTCTTGACGTGCCGCACCATTTCCCAGGCGAACGAAACATCATCCCAGACCTCATCTTCGATCTGCTGTTCGGTAACTGTTTTCCATTGCAGCGAAGAACTCGTCATCCGATCAGCATCCTGTACCAGCATCCCTCCACTGACGAATCGCCTTTGAATGGGTGCTGATGGATCGTCCAATCTTCCGGCCTGCATCAGGCGAACATTTTCGCTCCAGCGAGGTCGTGTGGTCAGCAAGCCGACAGCTTGGGCTTCAAAGTCCGGTGCAATGATGGCCTCGATGAACAAACCGGGTTCGCACAACAATTCGGCAGTTGCTGTGTCCACAGTGCGATTAAAACCAAGAACCGATCCGAATGCGCTCAGTGGATCGCCAGCAAGAGCTTTCTGACAGGCATCCACAAGTTTCTCATCGGTAGCGGCTCCACAGGGATTGTTGTGTTTCATGACCGACACAGCAGGACCGCCAAAGCC
>PKCN01000337.1 GCA_002862205.1 Planctomycetaceae bacterium
GAATGCTTGAAGTCCTGCACCCGTGATCTGTGAACAATGCCAAAGATCAATGTCACGAAGGGCCTTCAATGCAGACAGATGGCTCAAACCACGATCCGAAAAGTTGTCGTTATCTGACACATTCAACTTTATAATTCCCGTATCGCCCTCGATCGCTTTCAGGCTTTTATCTGTCAAAGCACGAATGGAACCGAGGTTTAAAGATTCAAGGTCAGGAAGATTCTGCAAAGATTCAATTCCCACGTCTGTCAGAACGAGGCATTGAAACAAGTTCAATGACCTCAACGACTCTTTTTCTGGCAACCGAATCAGGGCCGCGTCAACCAGACGCTTTGATTCATGCAAATCAAGGTCGCAGATACCACCAGGCAACTGCAATGCCTTACCCTCATGCCACCAACAAAAAGCAAGGCTCAGTGTTCGCAAATTTTTGAGTTTGCTAAACACAGGATTGAAACCATCATCCGTAATCCGGTGAAGACCGTACATTTCCAGCGTTCGCAAATCAGCGAGTCCGGCAAGATGTTTGACACCTTGATCTGTGATCGTGTCCTGGCCATCCAGATCAAGGGATTGCAAGGCAAGCAAATCCTTGATTTGCTCCATGCCTTCATCTCCGAATTGCCCCCGACCACAGGACAGATCCAAATGAACCAGTCCACGCAGCTCACTTAAACCTTTGCCCCGATAAGAGGTATTCCGTGCAAGACTCAACGACCTCAGCAGGGGAAGCTCAGCGAGTGGTGCCACATCATTGGCCCACCCCACTTGGTTCGCAGACAACTGCTCAAGTGATTTCATCTGGCGCAAGGTCTCAAACACTTTGGGAGTCAACCGTCGACAGGAAGACAGATTCAAGGATTTCAACTGTGAGAGCGCTAACAGATGCACTACTCCGTTGTCGGTGAGATTGCCACAGCCGGTCAGATCCAAGCTCGTCAACTCAGTGACCGAGGCGACCTGCTTCAAATCATCATCACGAAGTTTCGTCCCATTTTCCTGCAACCACGACTGCACCGTGTCCAGCGTCAATTCCTCGGCACGAGCAAACCCAGACATACACACAGCACCAACCAGCAAGAATAGTGCCAGATATTTCGACAGAGAACGGTCGTAGCCAAGTAGTAGTGACATCATTTTCGATACAAAAACGAATCCGAGGTTAAGAGAGCGACAAGCGTTTCTTTAAAACTTCCCCCACTCTGCAGGTAGGCCGTGTCCATCGCAATAAGCGTCTTTGAATCACGCAACGACTCATTTCTCCCCATCCAGAAACGGAACATATGCCGTAAAAAGGACTGCCTTACTTTTGGTGCCTTAGCGAGGGCCTCCATCATCTCTCGTACATTTGACACTTCACTGCTGAACTGGTCGCCACCAATGAACTTAATTGCTCCGCTGGTATCCACCGGCCTACCTTTTTCAAGTTCACGAAATCTGCCCACATGATTGTACGCCTCGAACGGCATGCCCAATGGATTCATTTTGCGATGGCATCGCCAACAATATTCATTACGGACCACGCTGAATCGTTCACGTAGCGTCTTGCTCTCATCATCAGGAACTTGAGCATCAACTGTGATCGGAACATCAATCACGGTCCCAGCCAACAATTTTTCCCGCATCCATTTCCCGCGCCGAACCGGATCATTGTCAAAATTTCCACTGTGAGCGACTAACCAACTCGGTTGCGTGAGAATGCCGCAACGTTGTTCGGAGGGTGCGGTGATCGCCACCTTGCCATTGGTCCTGTACTCAAAAGGATCGAGGTTGTAACTCTGTGAGTCATGCTTGTCGATGTACTTGTCACGACCACCAGCACGTTTGATCTGATCTTCCGGGTTTGAACCATTCCAGTAACTGACAAACACCTTGTTTGTTGTTAAGAGCTGGTGCAAGACATCCTGATCTTCCTCCAGAATATGCAGTATCAAAGCATCTGTGTCATACATAAGCCGCACAGGCGTGTGACTGTGATAATGCTGAAATTCATCTTGCCCTGCAAACTTCTCAACATCCTTGAATACCGTTTGTGCTTTGTGGTAACCAAAGAACTCGCGAAAGAATTGCAAGATTCTGGCATTAGTAACCGAGTCGATATCCGAGTTGTGATTGGGATTCAGATTGCGTGATCGGGCGCCCAGAATTTTTCTGACAACTTTTTCGACATGTTCACGCGTTTGCAACTCGCCTGCATTCATTTGCTCAACCAGCCAGCCATGCTTTGCATGTCGCCGCACCTGCTCCTGTGTGAGTGCATTTTTCACCAGGGGATCACTGTTCTTTGTGTACTTCTCGATGGTTTCGAATTCATCGACACCAAAAGCGGGCGTATTGTGAAAGGCGTAATGAATCGCCCCCACCAATTCATGTGGCGACAGGAAACGCCTTCCATCTTCATCAGCCTCAGTCAGACCTGTTTCCATTCGATAGACAAATTCGGGAGAGATGGCGATGTAGATGAGCATGGCCTGCAAGGCGGTCGTGTTACCCAACTCTGCATTCTTCAGAAACACATTATCCCAATAATGCTGCACGTCCTCTGGACTTGGTTCCCGGCGCAAAAAAAGATTGAATGCGACTTGCAAAGCAGCCTGAAATTCGGACTCGCCAACCTCCTTCTCTGACTCCATGATGCGATGAAAGGCGACGGGTATGTTGCCCCGTCGTTCATGGCTGATCGTTTCGACGCCCCCGACAAAACTGCCATGATTGTTCCCGTGCCGACTATCTTTGTTCTTGACCTCGGTGACGATCGTGACAGGCAAACCCAGCGTCAAAATCTCAGCCATCGATTCTGCATTGGTAAGCAACGCTTCCAACGACGCCTGATCGGCCATGATGGAGGCATAATCGGTGATTCCCGACGCCCGATGCACGTATTCAAAGAACGGATTGGCAAATTTCTCGTTTGCAAAGTAACGTTTCGATATCGCCTTTCCCTTGTGGGGTCCATGCTGAACCCGATTGCGTGCGGTGGCTTGATTGCCGCCCCCAATCTTGACCGAAATCCAATGCTGTTGACCGTAATGTGGCCCCCACATTTTCTGGTAAATGCCTGGACGCTGCCGCCACAACCGCGCTGAGGTATACGGTTTTTCTTTCACCTGCCCGCTAAACAAGGTGTCGTGGTCAAGCAGGTTTCCATATTCGGGCAAAAGCATCTTGTCCGCCAAACCAAACCCATGCCCGTGCGGTTGCAACTGAGACTCGATCGCTTCGACAAATCGTATTCGCTCAACTGCATCGGCCGCATCATTTCCTGCGGGTGGCATTTCCCGGAACAAAACCTGCTCCTCGATTTGTCGCCACTGCGCGGCGACTTTAGGATCATCCCATTGCTGCGACAAAGTATCAAACCTCAGCCCGCTTTCCTGAGTGTCCGGGCCATGACAATCCGAACACCATTGACCAAGAAACTGCGTCAATGCCTCGCCGGACGCATGCAACGATTCATCCGTTGGCCCAGCACCGTGCGCGGCTTGCTCACCAAACACAGCGACAAGCAGCATCGCACTCAGGATCAGAAGCGTGCGACGTTTGCGAATTTTTGCAGTGGACACAGTCGGGTAAAGACGCATCATGGTTTTCAGGATGAACCGTTGTTGATCATCTTCATGAGGTGGGCGAAGCAACGGGCGAGTCTCTCATCTTAATCGACCGGGAGGCGTCTGTAACACACCGACTGCCAACAAGCCGCCAACCGGGGCAACTAGCGGTATTCCGCCGGACTTTTGGGCTCTACACCCAACTTCTCGTAGTTGAAACCACTCGCAAGCGGATTGTATTCATCGACATACTCCACACTGCTTTTTGGATCGATCTGCTTTTCCATCCCCAACCCCCAATAAACCGCATTGGTAGTCAGCCTTCGAAGTCCGGCACTCTGATAATCCTTGGCACTTCCCATCGTGACATGAAAAACTCGGGCCTTTTTTCCTGCGTTCCCCGTCCATGATTTGGTCCATGCAACGGGCAAAGGAATCTTCTTTGTATTTATCTCATCGTCATGGTTCCGCCCCGTCAGCGGTTGCCCTTCAAGCAACGCGGTGCAATCCTCCCCAAGCTGCTTACCCTCGGGATAGGTTCGATAGACGTCAGAGGGTCCCCACACATCCTCAACACCGACCAGAATCGGGTGATCCTTATTTTCCTCAATAATCAAGCCACGCGTCGAATCGGCATGCCAGTTTCCGTGATGCCCGCGAAAAGCTCCACCCAACACATCATCTCCAAAGCGAACTTTGCGACCTGCAACCTCATATGGAAAATTCTCAAGGAAACCGTGGTTCGCTGTACGAATTCCGATCAGCGGTTTTCCCGATTCAAGGTAGTCAATCACATGCTTGATCTGGCCATCGGACAACGTGAGCAATCGACTGAACAGAATCAACAGATCAGCTTTCTGCAAATGCTCCAATCCCGGAATCCGGTGCTGTACTGTTTTGTCTTCCCAACGAATTTTTTGCGTGGGATCAACTTCGTTTTTGTCATTCACAGCAAACAAAACAGTGCAATCAAAGCCATGTCGCTTGGAAAGGATCTTGGCCAACATCGGCATTGACTGCTCGCTTCGATATTCCTGCTCAGCGGCGATCAGTACCACATGCTTTCCCTGCCCTGGGCCGATGCCACCGGGATAAGTCAACCATAGCGGAGACTCAGGGACAGGATGTGCGGCAAGTTGCTCCGCATACTTCTCTGCGAGCCTGTTCCAAAAACCGTGCCAATACTCATCGTAGTAATCCAGTGCAGCAGTTTCGATATGCACGGGATCAACAACGACCGGTGACTTGGCGGGCTCGAAGTCCTTCAAGTGGTCTTTTCCTGCGCGTTCACGTGGCGAAACAAAACGCCACTGATCTTCACCAAGCACTTCATGGCAAAGTTGGGCCAGCGGTGGGTCATATGCCTTCAGCTGTTCCCGTGTTTTGATGTGATTGTGATCATGATCCATCGTCCGGTTGGTGTCGTACCAACACTGAAATCCTTCGGCCCAATACTCAGCCCGATTCTTGGATGCATAACACTCCTTGGGACCACCGAACACGATTAGCACTTTGTCATCGCGTGTCACCTTTGCATCGGGATCGACCGATTCTCCATTGACGAGAATATCACCTCCCTCCAGACAACACTTGATCAAGACAGGTGATTGATCCGGAAAAGCTTTGACGAGTGCATCAAACAGGCTGACCGGAGTTTCACTTTTCACTCGACGGAACCGTTGAGCAGCACGCCCATCCTTCCAGATTCCATTTTTCCTTGCGAGTTCAAAGCACGCGGTCAAACGGTCCTGCAAGGTTGAATCAAAACCAGCTCCATGAACCACATGACCGAATTCATGAATCAAGATGCTTTCCAATTGCATCCCACCTTCGAATTCCAAAACATCTTCTTCAGCAAAAACAACCGTCGAGCGATTGTTCTTTCTGGTTAAGAAGCCCCGGCTTCGCCAATTGTAAAAATCAAGCTCTTTACCGGTCTTATTGGATTTGAATTGTGGCAACTGGGATGTCAGTTCATTGTGCCCAATAAGAATGCAAAGCACTTTCTTTTCGCGTATCCGCTGGGCAATTGCAGGACTGATCCGTTGCATGATCATGCCGAATTGATAGGCAGCTTCAAGATGGGCAAGGTCCGACACCTTCGACGAAGTTGCGATCAGGATGCCCTCTGCTTCAGTCACCTTTGAGTAGAAATTCGTATCGAGGTCATACTCCTTGGCCTCAGTCTCTGTGATGGGGCGAACCAAGTATTGAGCGTTCGCCACCGAGCCCTGCAACACAAGAACGGGAACCAAAGTCAATCCAAGCCAGGCCAGATAAAGTGAACGCAGATTCATGGTTTTCTCGGGGCAAGCCAGTGAACAATTCGAGGTCAGTGTTGCCTAGTCTACTAAGTCCAAGCGAGTTTCAGTAATCTGCTCCCATTGCCCAGCAGTCATCCTGATCCAACTTGTCTCGATTCGACCCAGCACCATCAGCACAGGATTAAGTAACAGGAACGCACCGGCACCCCCCAAGAGAGCTACCGCGAGTCCAGTGCTCCTCTCTGGAAAAACAAGTCGGTGTCACCTCAATGCATTCAATTGCCTTCAGTGCAATGGCATCGAGTGCAACCCAACCTTCATTCTCCCACGCAAAGCAAACTACAATACCGAGTGCCCAACCCGACGCCCGCATGAGCCTTGACCCAACAAGCATTTCGAACATGCGCTTATCCGTTCCAAGAAAAGTTGCGAACAGCACAATCACTTCAAACAAGAAAAAGATCTCGAGATGGCCATCAATTTCGAATGCACTGAATGCAATAACACCTTGGAAGTTCCCGACGGCAGTGAGGGGCAAAAAGCAAAATGCCCGGCATGCTCTGCAATCATAAATGTGCCTCATGCTAAACCGCATCAATCGAGTCCGTCCCCTGATGCGGATGCTCCAGACAATCCATACGAATCCACGTCACGACTGCAGCCCCACGACCCGTCATCACTGGCCCCAAGTGGCGAACTAACGGTTCGGCAGATCGACATTGGCTGGACCTTTAAGGCAACCTGGGAACTGTTCAAAGTTCACTTTGGTATCCTGATCGGAATCTTCCTGATCATGTTGGCAGCGTCAATCTTGACGTTCATCGTACTATCAATATTAAGAATGGCCGTGTTTATCATGACGGGCATGGGTCAACAACCTGACTTTGCCACCCCCATCACGATTGGGTTAATCATCTTTTCTAACGTGATGATGCAATCGGTGAACCTGTGGTTCACAATCGCCTCGATCAGAATGTTGCTGCAGGTTTCACGAAACCAACCTGCGGACTTTAGATTATTCCTGCAATCGGGCCCCTTTATGCTTCGATCATTTTTTGCCACCCTACTATTCGCAATCATGACGATTTTGGGACTGTTGCTGTTCATCGTCCCAGGTATTTACGTGATGTTAACGTTCTGGAATTACAACTACTTCATTGTTGATCGGAACTGCGGAGTCATGGAATCATTTCGCTTGGCCAGTGTCCATGCGCAAGGGAACCGACTATCAATCCTGGTGATGTCTCTGATCACTATGGGTTTGAGTCTTCTAGGAATGATGGCATTTTGCCTGGGCTGGATCGCAACCGTCCCATTTTGCATGCTGATACTAGTGATCTCCTATTTGACAATGACGGGTCAACCGTTCGTTCAACCCCGCCTGCCCACGAATGGTCAGGCTTGAACCGGCCGAAGTTCGAGCGAGACAGACCACGAAAACAAAGGTGAAAGCTCCGTAACATTCAGCTCATCACCGTTGCCTGCAACCTTGATGTTGTCAACTGCTGGCGGCCGCCAGCAGTTGACAGGGAACCGAATCTATCAACGACTCTCCTTTGAGCATCACCAGTCAGTTGGAATAGAACCGCACGTTCACAGCTGCGTCGAGCGGTATTTCCTTGCCAAGGGGTGTCAACTTGCCAGTTTCCTGATCGATGGACATGGCAACCACATTGCCTGTTTTCTGGTTCCCCAATACCAACCAACGACCATCAGCATTCATTCCAAAACCTCTCGGGATTTCGCCTTGGCTCGGAGTATTTCCCAAGGAACGAAAAGTCTTGGCCGCCGCGTCAACCGAAAAGGCAGCAATCGAATTGTGTCCACGATTCGACACATACAAGAACTTGCCGGACGGGTGAACCAGGCATTCTGCAGTGCCATTTCCCTTGCCCTTCGCACCCTCAGGGATGGTGTCGAGGACTTCAGCCAATTGCAATGTTCGTTGTTCGCGATCGTAGTGCAGCAAAACAACTTGCGATGTCAATTCCAGGTTCGCAAAGGCGATCTCAAAACCGGGATGAAAGCTAAAATGTCTGGGTCCACCACCTGGCGGTAGTTGCAAAAACGCCTGCTCGGATGGTTTCATGGACCCTGCTGTAGGGTCAACATCGTAAAGCAGAATCTGATCCTTACCCAAATCAGCAACGAACGCCTGGGTTCCATCTTGATTGAAATTGATGGAATGCGCGTGAGGCGCCTCCTGCCTGGCCGCATTGACACCACTATGACCAACATGCTGAACGAAAGCCCCGGCTTTCCCAAGTGAGCCGTCTTCCAAAATCGGATACAAGATACAACTGCCCCCCGTGTAATTGGCGACGCCCACACACCGTCCGGTTGGATCAACTGTCACGTGACACGCTGCACCACCCCGCGTCGAACGCTCATTCAGCTTTGTCAACTTTCCATCTGCATCAATGGAATAGGCCACAATTCCGATCGAGTCCGGAGCACTTGCGCCTATTTCCGAGACTGCATACAGCAGGGGGCGGCTTGGATGCAGGGCAACAAAAGACGCGTTCTCAAGCTCCGCCACCAACTCAGGGGAACCCTGAAGCCCCGAGTCATTCATGGAAATCGCATAAACACCACGACTGCTGGAATCACCGTGCGTGTAAGTTCCGACATACGCTGTCGTCTGTTTTGAGTTGGTAGGATGAGCAGTCGTTTGAGCCAAGGCGTCTACGGACATAGTTAACAACAAAACAAAAGCGAAAGATTTCATGGCAAACTCAGGGTGTGAATGTACTTGGATGCCACATCACCTTAACGCATTACCTTCGTGCCTACCGTTGGATCCCCCTGTGATCTGGGGATTCATTGCATGCACCACGGTGATTTCCCAACGCCTACCGGCCATTTCATGCCTAAATCAGATTTCTGTTTCCATTTGAATTATTTAGCTAAGAACGTGGACTGGCCATCGTGACATTGAAGACACCGCCCCCGCATCGTGCAACTGTCTTTTCTTCTGAAGTCTGGGTGATTTGTGATGAACACATGCAGCATGCCTCTAACTCGCCCGCTCCTGAGCGAATCATTGATTCTCTGGACAGCACTCTTTGCGTTCTTACCCCGTACCACCCAAGCGCAACAACCGCCCCTTGAAGAACGGCGATCGCCTCCCCCCGCTTTGATGGTACATGAAGACGATCGCTCCAAGCCTCTGCAGATTTCAGAGGTCAAAACCCAAGTTCGGATCAGAGGGCACATCGCCGAAACCCGGATGACCATGACTTTCTTCAATCCGCAGTCCCGCAACATGGCAGGGGATCTGTTCTTCCCACTGCCGGAGGGAGCAACGATCAGCGGATATGCTTTGGACATCGAAGGCGAAATGGTCGACGGTGTGGTGGTTCCCCAAGACAAGGCACGCCGCATCTTCGAAATTGAAACACGCAAGGGAGTCGACCCGGGGCTCGTTGAATGGGTCAAGGGCAACAACTTCAAAACACGTGTTTTTCCAATCCCACCTAACGGCACGCGAACCGTGATGGTGCGATATGTCACGCCGCTTGTTCGCGAAGGCAAAGCACAGAACTATCATCTACCACTCAACTTTCGGGACAAAGTGGGAAAGTTCAGTCTAAAGATTGAAGCCATCAAACCGGCAGCTCCCCCCAACCTCGATGCAGGCAAGCTCGCCAACTTCAGCTTTGATAAATGGGAATCCAACTTTGTTGCACAAACCACACTGAAAGATCAACCGATCAACACAGACTTGATCGTTGCGATTCCTGAAGTTCACAGTCGGGCAGTGCAACTTGAACGGGACAAGGATCAAAACGTCTACTTCTCAACTCGCCTGACAAATTTGAGATCAAACCACATCCATCAAGCACACACACCGCAACGGATTGCTTTGTACTGGGATGCAAGCGGTTCGATGAGTCAAGTAGATCGTTCTGCCGAGATTTCATTGATCAAACAGTATTGCAAGCGGGTTAAAAACGTCACCATCGACGTTGTTTTGTTTCGCAACCAGATGCAAGAAGTCGAAACGTTTGAAATCAAACAGGGGAGTGTCTCTAAGTTGATCCACGCACTCCAAGCAGTCGACTATGACGGCGGCACGCAAATGGGTGCTCTGGAGCCTCTCAAAAGTGAACCCGACCTGTACATTCTTTGCAGCGATGGACTGTCAAACTTTGGAAAGGAGACCCCCAAGGCTTTCGGAGCACCCATTTATGCGATTGGCAGCAGTACAAGCACCAATCATGCTTTCCTGCGATTTCTCTCGCAGCGCAGTGGTGGTGCCTATTTCAACGTGAACACCACTGACGTGCGCAAGATTGCCAAGTCCATTGGCGAGGCACCTTTTTCCTATCTGAAGACGGAGATATTGGCAGGTGAGATTGACGGGATTTATCCCTCCCTTCCACAGCCAATCTCGGGAGACTTTGTGCTGGCGGGCCGCTTGAATTCAGCAGAAGCAACGATCCGGATTCATTACGGCATCCCCGGAGCAGAAAGCTCGAGCGAAGATTTTGTCATCCGCCGTGAAAACGCATCCGATGGCAATCTTTTGAGGACTATATGGGCTCAAACTCAGATCAATGAACTCATGATGGCGCCCCGGAGAAACGAAGATGCGCTGATAGCGATTGGAAGACAGCACGGCCTCGTCACTCCGGGAACCTCACTTATGGTCTTGGAAAATCTTGACCAATATCTGGAATACCAAATCGCCCCACCGACAACACTTCCCGCACTTCGCAAGGAGTACATGGCTCGTATTGAACAGCAAGAGCAACAACAAAAGGATTACAGGCAGGAGAAAATTGACCAAGTCCTTGCCATGTGGAAGCAACGTATCGCTTGGTGGAAACGCGATTTCAAATATCCCACCAACCTGAGAGTGAAGTCAGAACAAAATGGAGATGGAAGGGACGGCACGGTTGGTCGATTAGGAGCTTTGAGATCGTTTTCCGCCGAAGCTGCCACCTTGCAGCAATCTGCCCCAGACTCACCGGCAGCCCCGCCTCGGGGAGCCCGCAATGCTGAAGATATGGATGCCACGTTCAGCTCACGGGAAGCAGACTTGCTAGAAAAGATAACGCAAACAGAAAACAAAGATGCACCGAGGATCAAGGTCAAACCCTGGAATCCGGACACACCTTATCTCAAGGTCCTCAAAAAAGCTTCTCAGGCCCACCGGTACCGCACCTACATGGAACAACGCCCCAAGTATGCCGAGTCACCGGCATTCTTTCTGGACTGTGCCAACTTTTTTCAACAGTGCGGGCAACCAGGGATTGCTCTGCAGGTGCTATCAAACATCGTCGAACTGGAACTCGAGAATCCCGCTCTTTACCGCGTAGCCGCACATCGATTGGCACAGACTGGTGAACTTGAATTGTCGAGCATGCTATTTGAGCACGTCCTCAACATGCGTCCAGAAGAACCACAATCCTATCGCGACCTGGCCTTGGTTCTGGATCAGATGGAAGACTTCGAGGGAGCCAGCGAATTGCTCAACCGTGTTGTACTTGGAGACTGGGATCGTTTTGAGGAGATTGAGATCATCGCGTTGATGGAATTGAATCGTGTGCTGGCTCGCGCAAAGCGGGCAGGTGTTACCATCCCAACCGTGGACCAGCGTCTGATCAAATTGCTGGACGTCGACGTGCGGATCATTCTGACTTGGGATGCCGACATGACAGACATGGATCTCTGGATTACAGAACCATCAGGTGAACAGGCCAGCTACAACAACAACCGGACGCGAATCGGCGGAATGGTATCTCGTGATTTTACGCAGGGTTACGGACCAGAAGAATATCTTCTGAAAAAATCGATGAAGGGAAAATACGCGATCGACGTGGATTACTTCAGCGAAAGTACTCCTTCTATTCTGGGGCCAGTTACCCTGCAAGTGGAAGTTTTTACCAACTACGGCCGAGCCAACGAGGACAAGAAAACCCTGACCGTGCGGCTCGGGGAAAGCAAAGATCGCCTGCGGGTCGGCAAGGTGACGTTTTAGTTTTTCATAAACGTTTTCATAAACACCGCACCGCAACTCCCATCCCGTTCACGGAAACCGTGTGGTTTCGTCCCACTGTCGCAGCTTTGCCGGAACGATTCTATCGCTATACTGATCGGAAAATTTCTTCCAAACAGTCATGGAATCAAAATGAATCATCACCTCCGTGTTGCCTTATGGATGGTGGCTGTGCAAGTGCTCTCCGGTCACTCGCTTGTGGCTCAAACGCCAGCCACAGTGGTCGACCGTGACACACCACTGGAGCATCTTTCGTCGGACTTTGTGATGGCTGATGGGCCATGCTGGGATGGATGGTCACTGATCGTTCCCGATGTCAAAGCGGAACAGATTCTGAGATACAACCCAAAGAAGAAAACCTTGCAAACGCTGGTGCCCGATGCCGGTCGCATCAGTGCATCCTTCTTCAATCACGGCCGCTTGTATTTAGTTGATAATGGCGAAGGCAAACTCTGCTTCATCGATGGACGCAGCAAGGTAGTGGTCGCTGATTTTTCCCAGCTGAAAACCGAAGGAGAAAAACGGGACTACCGCCCCAATGACCTTGTGGTTGACCACCGAGGTGGTGTTTACGTGACTTTCACCCCTCAGGGAAAAGTGATTTATGTGACGCCTGAGGGCAAATTGGAAGTGGCTGTCCAGAGCGTACCCACGCCCAATGGTCTGATTCTCTCGCCTGATGGCAAAACCCTTTACGTTTCATCAGTCGCCTCCAAACAGATCTGGGCTTATCAGATCAAGCAGGCCGGTCAACTTTCAGAGGCACGTCAAATTGCTGCCATGGACAATGGGCCCGCACGGGGAGCCGATGGCATGACGATGGATCGTGCTGGCAATGTCTACTGCGCCGGGCCCAGTGCGATCTGGATCTGGTCGCCATCGGGCAAACTGCTGGACAAGGTCGCTTGCCCAACCAAGCCGATCAATTGCACATTTGGCGATCCGGACATGCGATCACTTTACATTACTGCTGCAGGTGGACTGTATCGGCAAAGAATGAACATCAGTGGCCGCTCACCATCCATGGCATCACTGCCGCTCAAGCCAGCTGCCAAAGTACTTCGCCAGCAGGATGCCTCGATTCCCAGCACAGAAATTCCTGCAAGCCTGCGTTTCCAGCCTGATGTTGTTTATGCCCAAAATGGAGACCGAAAACTTCTGCTGGACATCATCGCCCCCAAGCCCACACAGCCACTGCCTGCCCTGATCGTGGTGCATGGAGGCGGCTGGCACAACGGTGACAAGACCAAGTTTCAGGCCCTTTCCATTCGTCTGGCAAATCTCGGCTACGTTGTGGCCGCCATCGAATATCGTTTAGCTGATGAAGCCGCTTTTCCGGCGGCCATCCATGATTGCTTTGCAGCGGTACGATATCTTCGGGCGAACGCAAAACGCTTGCACATTGATCCTGACAGAATCGGTGCAGTGGGAGGTTCGGCGGGAGCCCATCTGGCGGGCCTGATGGCATCAGGCAGTGGCAACACGCGTCTTCAGGGCCATGGCGTCAACTTTGGAACATCGTCCAAAATACAGGCCGCCGTCGTCATGGCAGGCCCCTTGGAGATGCTCACCGGGAGCGTTGCGGAGCGTTCACGCAGTGGAAAAGGCTTCTCAAATTCCAACAGCTGGCTGCGTGGAACCGTCGACGAAAAACCAGACTTGTACCAAGCTGCTGACGCCTATGTTCAAATCGACAAAAACACCTGTCCGATACTTTTCATGACGGGTGAATTTGATAATCCCGCAAGGAATCAACGCTCACGCGATCGCTTGTCCAAACTCGGAATCGACACCGACATCAAGACCTATAAGGACGGCAAGCATGGCTGCTGGAATCGTTTACCGTGGCTCGACGAAATGGTGTCCGACATGGACACGTTTCTTGCTAAACACTTGAAAGAGCAGAAACCCTAGCGAGTGGAAAATCGGTCGTCATGCGTGACCGCACCACGAATCGCTCAATGGCGGTAATCTGCTCCCGACCAACTTCGTAGCACCGACTGCTGCCAGGACTCCAACGCCGTTTTCAATTCGCGAACACGCTCGGGTTCCTGTTTGCTCAAATCCCTGGCTTCCATGGGATCGTTCACCAGATGGTACAGCTCGTATTTGACCTGCTGCCGATTTTCAATTCGATGCAGTTTCCAAGGCCATGCATTCCAAGCCGCGTGCCCGCGTGAGTCAAGATCCTCGAACTTGGGGAACTCATTGACATTCTTCAGAATGCGTTCTGGATGGGGATTGGGTTTGCCTGCAAGCTTGGCTTCCATCAGTGCCTTGATGATCCTGTCGCTCCATGTGCCCTGCCCGTCACGAAACCCATGCCAGAACCCCATGCCAGGGCGTGTCTTTCGATCACCCGAAATCACTGCAGTAAGATCAATTCCATCAAGCGGAGTCTGGTGTTCGACCTTGGCTTGAGCAACGGCAATGAGCGTGGGATAGATGTCGGATGAAAAGGCAGGTGTATCAACCTGACTGCTCTGGTACTTGGCTGGCCACTGCAAAATAGCAGGAACACGTAACCCACCTTCGTAAATGCTACCTTTTTTTGCTCTGCCGCCTGACGAGGCCGGAACCAGCCCTCCATTATCACTGCAGTACAGAAAGAGTGTGTTATCTTTGATGCCCAGATCAGTCAGCGTCTGTTGCAACCTTCCAATCTGTTGATCGAGCAATGTGATTTCACGGAAGTAACCAGGCTTTTTGGTAGCCTGATCGTTGTACAGTTCACTGGCGTGTGGAAAATCCGGGAGTTCCTCCTGGGGATCGTGGGGCGAAGGAAACCAGGTAACTGCAAACATCGGTTTTTCACCCGAGTGATGCCGGGTCAGGAAGTCAATGGTGGCATCCATGCTGATCACCGTTCCCGGTCCTTTGATCTGCTCGTAATTCCCATTACGACTCAGATAGGGATCGTTATCAAAAAAGTTCAATCCTGACAGCCACTCATCAAAACCTGCACCACCGGGACTGGTGGGACTGTTGGGCTGCACCGATCCGATATGCCACTTCCCGAAGTGTCCGGTCACGTAGCCAGCATCTTTCAAAGCTTCTGCGATCGTCGTTTCATGGGGCCGCATGTAGTGCCCATGGTTTGGCACATTGGTACGAAACGGATGACGGCCAGTCATGACACTGGCTCGCGTGGGTGAGCAGACGGGTGCACTCGCATAAAACCGATTGAAAACCACTCCCGTTTCAGCCATCGCATCCAAATAGGGTGTCTGCACAAACGGGTGCCCGGTATACCCGGTGTCTCCATAACCGTGGTCGTCAGCCATCACGATTACAACGTGCGGACGTTCACTGCCAAACCCAGAGACAGAGAAACCCGCAACAGAAAAACCAGACACAGAGAACACAGCCAAACAGACAGCAGCACGGTAGGCAAATCGCATTTTAAATATCATCGCAGACGAACGCGGAACGAGAGCTACGACGGGATCGATTTCCGTCGCTTGTTAAACGACAGTTTAACGACCGCAGACGGGAAATGCTGAAACCTGCGCAAAAAAGTAGACTTCAACAAATTCATGACGAGAGCGTTCTTGCCAATTCCTCAACCCCCGGCTCCTCCAACATCGCATGTGGCAAAGCATCAAGCCTGATCACTTCAACATCTTCGGCAAGCTCGCCCCAACCCATCTGTCTGTCAGGAAAAAAGCTGTAATTTGTTCTCGGCGTGATCAGCATTACCTTACCGGGGTAGTATTCCGGTTCATAGGAAAAGGCCGCTGTCTGATTCAAATCAAGAATCGGTGGTTTGTCTGCGGCGGCTTCCTTGCTGCGAGACTTGAACAGCCACGGCAAGGTTGAACGTAACAACAGCCTCAGTTCTCCGCTGCGTATGACTTGTAATTTACTCGCGAAATACCCGGGCCACTTTTTCAATTCCGTCCGGAGTAAATTCCGCAGATGAAAATAACAACGTTGACTGAAGACAGACACAAAACCAGGGCGTTTCACTTGACTGAAGTTATAGGTATCAAGCAGCGCCAACATTTCGACTTGATGCCCAGCTGCATTCAACTGGCGAGCCAATTCAAAGGCAATCGTTCCACCCAGACAATAGCCTGCGATTCGGTAGGGTCCGCTGGGTTGTTCGGCAAGAATTTCTTTCATGTAACACGTTGCCATGTCACTGATCGTTTCCAGTGGGTCGGTCGCTGCATCAACTCCCTGTGACTGAAGCCCCATCACGCTCCTGCTTTCTGCGAGGCGTTTGACCAGTTTCTGATAAAGCAGGACGTCTCCTCCCGCACCGTGAACGAGGTACAACGGTGAGGCCTTGTTTCCTTTCGACTGCGACAACGAAATCAGGGAATTCCCAGTGCTTGCATCACTTGCCCTTTTTTCATCAATCAGCGTTGCCAACGCTGCAATCGTGGAAGCCTTGATCAAGGCCCCCAACGGTAGTTGTACGCCAAGTTGCCGGGAGATGTCCTGGAACACAGAAACTGCCAACAACGAATGCCCGCCAAGATCAAAGAAACTGGTTTCAGCATCGACAGCTTTCAAACGCAGATGTTTCTGCCATATTTTCGCAACTGTCTTCTCTGTCCTCGAAACGGGTCGCCGCCCCACCATTGCGGCAGTCGAGGGCGAGACGATTTTCGGCAGTGCCTTACGATCCACCTTGCCATTGGGAGTGGTAGGAATGATGGTTAAAAAGCTGAACACGGAAGGGACCATGTATTCCGGTAACTTGTCCCTGAGATGACCACGCAGTGTTTCAGCAGTCAGCGTCGAACTCGCATTTTCCGCCACCACATGGGCAACGAGTCGGGCTTCCTCTTTGCCGTCCGCATCTGCGATCACGACTGCCTGCTCAACCGCATCCATCTCGTTGAGAACGGCTTCAATTTCTCCAAGTTCAATTCGGAAACCTCTTACCTTGACCTGAAAATCGAGACGCCCCAGACAATCAATCGTTCCATCCCGGCGATACCTCGCGAGGTCGCCTGTACGATAAAGCCTTTGTCCTTCGACAAATGGACTGTCAATGAACTTCTCCTGAGTCAAATCAGGCTTACCAAGATAGCCCCGAGCAAGTCCATGCCCACCAATGAGCAATTCACCGGCGACTCCGATGGGAGTCGGTTTGAATTGCTGATCCACAATATAAATCTGCGTATTGTCGATTGGTCTTCCAATGTGGATGTTACTGGCGTCGGCAACTCGACAACAGGTGGACCAAACCGTGGTCTCGGTGGGTCCGTACATGTTCCACAATTCCCCACATCGAGGCACCAATGCATCGGCCAATTCAATCGGCAATGGCTCACCACCACACAGCAGTTTCAGGCTTTCATTTCCCGCCCACCCTGCCTGCACCAACATACGATATGTTGCGGGCGTGGCCTGCATGACAGATACCGAGTAGTCTTTCATTGTCTGTTCCAGAGCAACGGCATCCATGGCAGTCTCACGCCCTGCAATCACCACGGTAGCCCCCGTCATCAGGGGCAGGTAAAGCTCAAGCACTGCGATGTCAAACGAAACCGTGGTAACCGCAAGCAGCACATCGTGTTCTGTCAAACCGGGTTCCCGCTTCATCGACTGTAGAAAGTTCACTGCTGCACTGTGCTCAATCTGCACACCTTTGGGTTTCCCAGTCGATCCTGATGTGTAGATCACATAAGCAAGATTTTCGGCGGACTCCTGTTGAATCGGCAGTTGGAATTTTTTCGGTTTCAGGACTGGTAATACATCGTCAACCATGACGATGGGCGTGGGCAAAGTCCCGTTGACATGTTGCAATCGACTGTCAGTAAGAATGCAAACTGAACTTGAATCACGAAGAATGTAAGAGATCCGATCAGCTGGATAAGCCGGATCAAGTGGAACATATGCCGCACCGGACTTCATCACAGCCAGCAAGGCAACCACCATCTCAATCGAGCGTTCGAGACAAACACCTACCAGCCTGTCCGGACCTACCTGAGTATGCTCATGCAGGTAGGCTGCCAACGCATCAGACATTTCATCAAGTTCACGATAACTGATTGCCTCTGTTGCGAACTGCACCGCAACACGATCAGGTGTCTTCCGAGCTTGCTGCCGTATCAGCCCATGCAAGGTTGCATTTTGATCATAAACGGCATCGGTAGCATTGAGTTCCCGCAGAATAAATTCCTCATCCGCGCAGTCCAACAATGGAATCTCAGCAATCGGAATTTCAGGTTTTTCACTGACGCGAGCAAGAAGCCGCCGATACTGGGCGAGCCAGGTTCGTACGTACTCCGCCTGATACAAGTCATCATTGAACTTGCACTCCAGTTCCAAATGATCACCACGATCAATGATGTCCAACGTGAGATCGAAATAATTGTACAACTTTGCCAAACGGGAAATCTGTGCCGAAACCGCTCCAAAGTCAGTCTCGTAGGCAGTTGATAAATTGAAGGATGCGGTAATGATTGGAATCCGGCTTGTATCCCGTTTCACCGAAAGCGTTTCAAGCAGATTGCCAAATGTAAAATTCTGGTGTTCCAATGCTTCAAACACGGTCTCGTTGAGACGACGCATGAACTCAACAAAACTTTCATCCGCTTGGCACTGGGACCGGATCGGCAACATATTGACACAATGCCCCACCAGCCGCGAAGCATCATCAAGCTCGGGGTCGCTATTGGCCAACTGACCAGCAATGGGCACGCCAACCACAAGGTCCTCGCGGTGAGTGATTCGCTGCAGCCATGCGTTGAATCCCGCCAGCAGAAAACTGAACAGCGTACAATTTTGCTGTCGACTGAAAGCACGCAACTGACGCGTCAAAGACTCATCAACAAGTTCCACAACACAACCCGATCCATACGTCTTTTCAGCAGGGCGCTGTTTTTCTGTTGGCAGCTCAAATTCGTCATAGGGAAGTTCAAAAATGGATTGCCAGTGCTGCAAATCAACACCAGCTTTCGCGAGTTGCGGTTTCGAATTTGACCAGAGCAGATGATGTTTGTAACTTTGAGCTTCACCCAGCCCTGCGACACCATTGGTCGCTTCGCCACGATACAGAGTGCTTAGTTCCTGCAACACAACACCCCATGACCATCCGTCAAGCACGACGTGATGAGCGAGCAGTAGCAGCACATGCCTGGTTTCCGACATTCTGAACAGGGCAAATCGAAAGAGCGGACCCAACTGAAGGTCAAACGGCTGCCTCATTCGTTGCTTGAGCAACTCATCGAACTGACGAGTGGACAAGTCAGGAGATTCAGCACTGGGAACATCGACAAACTCAATTTCATGTTGCCCCTTTGGATGTACGTACTGCAGCATGCCGTCACTGGAAAACGTAATTCTCAACGCATCATGCCGATTGACGATTTGCTGCAAGCAGCGGCTGAGATGCCCTGCGTCCAAAACGCCCTCAAACTTGATCGTATACGCCTCGTTAAATGTACGTGACGCATCCTGTTCCATTTGTGATGCCAGCCAGATCTCACGCTGACCATCACTCACAGGCAACGTAATCAATTCCGTTTTTTCAGCATCCTGCTCGAGTCCAGCATCCTGCTCGACAGGTCGATGGTCACCGTTGCGAGTTTCGGACACCGGCGTCAGCTGTGAGTCTGATTGCTGGACGTTGGCGGATTGCATCGCTTCGATGGTTTCGGTCAAGCGTGCGATTTGGCGGGTCATTTGATCCAACCGTTCATTGAGACCCGCAACCGCCTTTTCGTCCACCTGGACATGCGAACTCTGCTCACCCGTTACCGCATCGACCACGCCCAACCGTTGAAGATCTGAGCGCTGAATGTCTGATAGCGGAACGGTCGGCGGCTGATGTGTTGAAATAAATCGAGCCAGCGAATCAAGCGTCGAATGATCTTCGACAAGCTGGCGGAAAGTGATTGGGATTTTGCAATTTTTTTCAATATTGCGGGCAAATTGAGTAAGAAACAACGAATCGAAGCCCTTGTCCAACCATGTGCCGGGGGCTCTTAAATCGATCGGCGAACGACCTGACAAATCCTGAAGAATCTGAACAAGAGTTTGCACAGCTCGACTATCGGGAGTCGCCACCCGTGCCGTTTCCAGAGGAAGCGTTGATGCAGTGCCAGTTGATTCAGTGCCCGGATCTTGCACTGCATCAATGCTTCTTGAATTGCCATCTTCGACACTTCTGTCTGGTGTGCCCGTCTGCTGCAGATCAGTGACCTCATGGTGCAGTTCATCATCCTCAGTCGCCCGAGTCGCTTCCCTCGGGATCCGTTCCCGCAATTCGTCACATTCAGATTTGCAGTGATCCCGTGCTGGTTCAATCCAGTGTTTGCTTCGCTGAAATGGATAGGTCGGCAACGGCACGCGTTTCCCCCGGCAATCCGGAGTGACGGATTTCCAGTCAACGGGCAGACCTGTTTCCCATAACTCTCCCAAAGCAGACCGCATCGCGTTGACTTCATTGCCAACTCTGTCACGGTCAGCTTGCGATGCTCCTGAAGTTCGCGGCAGAGAGATGACCGAAGTCTGCTGTTGTCCACAATCAGGATGCTGTCGTGCAAGTACGGTAAGCGTGTGCCCAGGCCCGACTTCCATCAATGCGACATCTTTCATTTGCAGAATCGTTCCAATTCCGCGTTGGAACATTACCCCCTGACGCAAATGTGCTGTCCAATAATCGGGACTGACTGCCTGTTCGTCGGTAATCCAGTCACCACTCACATTGGAAACAAAGGGGATAACGGGTGGCTTCAATTCCGCTTCACTGAGAATATCAGCAAACGGCTCAATGACGGGCTCCATCATGGCCGAATGAAACGCATGCGATGTGACCAAAGGTCGACAGGCGATCGAACCGCGTTCCAACTCAGAGACCAGGCCATCAATATCAGAGGCTTCTCCGGAAACGACACACAGCTCGGGTGAATTGACTGCGGCGATTGAAACACGTTCTGACACAAATTGTTGGCATTCAGCTTCAGGCTTCATGATGGCCAACATGGCACCACGTGGTTGCCCTTGAATCAGGCGTCCGCGTGCGGCAATCAGATGCAATGCTTTGGGAAGCGAAAAAACATTCGCGAGGCAGGCGGCTGTGTATTCTCCGACGCTGTGTCCAATCATCGCATGGGGGCGTACACCCCACGAGATCCACAACTGTGCCAATGCATACTCGGTCACGAACAAGGCAGGCTGCGTGATGGAAGTTTGGGACAGTCGGTCTGCGGCTTCAGCATCGCTCGAAGTCTCTGGAAAGATCGCCTCTCGAATATCCAACCCGAGGTCGTCCATCAGCAACTCAGCACACCGATCAACCTGTGTTCGGTAAACGGATTCTGTCTGATACAGCTGCCGCCCCATATTGATACGTTGCGATCCTTGGCCAGGAAACATGAAAACTGGCTTACTGCGTCGATGCGAAACGACGGAACGGTTTTCAGTACCGGTTCCACTTTCAGTACTTTTTCCACCGCTCTGAAGTTGCCGTATTGCATCATCCAGATCATGAGAGACCACAGTCCGCCGGTGTGCGAATGGGTGTCGTCCGTTCTGGAATGTGAAGGCGACATCCTGCAGGGCAATGTCTGGATGTCGACTCAAATGTGCCGCCAGATTATCAGTCGCCTGCTTCAAAGCCTCAGGTGTATGGGCGGAAACAGGAATCAGAGAAGGGATTTTTTGCTGCTTTGGCTGCCGATCTTCATTTTCGACCATCTGCCGAGGCGATTCTTCCAGCACCACATGTGCATTGGTTCCGCCAATCCCAAACGAACTGATCCCGGCACGCAGTGGTCCTTTGGACACCTGCCAATCGGTGAGTTGATCAACCACATGAAATGGCGACGCTGCAAAGTCAATCTCCTGGTTCGGAGCTTCATAGTTGATGGTGGGTGGGATTTGCCGGTGCTGCAGTGCCAAGGCTGTTTTGATCAGGCCGGCAACCCCTGCTGCTACATCAAGATGCCCAATATTGGATTTCACCGAGCCGATACCACAAAACTGTTTTCGATCTGTCCCCGCCTCAAATGCTTTGACAAGCCCAGCCAACTCGATTGGATCGCCCAATCGAGTGCCGGTCCCATGTGCTTCGATGTAGGAAATACTCTCTGGGTCGGTCTCACCCAGAGCATGAGCAATCTGAATGGCTTCAGCCTGACCATTGACGCTTGGCGCAGTAAAGCCAGCCTTGTCAGACCCGTCGTTATTGAGCCCGTAGCCACGAATCACCGCGATCACATTGTCTCCGTCGGCCACAGCATCTTCCAATCGACGCAGTACAACAGCGCCGACTCCATCACTAAAGACGGTCCCTGACGCCCGATGATCAAAGGGTCGACAGTGGCCATCCTGCGAGACCATTCCGCCTTCGGCGTGCACGCGGGACTGGTGCTGCGGGAACGCAACATGAGCAGCCCCAGCCAAAGCCATGTCACACTCAAAGTTAAGCAGGCTTTGGCACGCATTGCACACCGCTACCAATGAGGTCGAACAGGCCGTCTGAACATTGACCGCCGGTCCTCGCAAATTCAATCGGTAGGCTAACCGCGTCGCAAGGAAATCCTTTTCGTTGAGCAGGATTGTTGGCAACATACCGTACTGGTCTGTCACATCCGGCCGTGTTGCCAGATTCGACATCTGGTAAGTATTGATACCGCTACCCACAAACACACCAATCGGTCCGGGTGGACGATCATGATCGTAGCCGGCATGTTCAAACGCTTCCCAAGCCACCTCCAGCAGAAGACGCTGCTGCGGGTCCATGATCTCTGCTTCGCGGGGATTCATGCCAAACAGGTCTGCATCAAAATGATCCGGATTCTGGATCACGCCACGAGCTTGACTTTCAATTGCGTCAGCCTGCTCCTGAGTGGCTCCCGCACGCAAGGCATCCTGCCTGCTGAACCGGGTCAGGGATTCTCGCCCCGCAACAAGATTGTCCCAGAACTGCTGAACGTTATCAGCGCCGGGAAACCGGCCTGACATGCCAACGATTGCGATCCCTTCAAGAGAGGTCTGCTGAGGAACATTGTCCATTACTAACCCCGTTCTGCCCGTCGCTTCTTTTTGGATAAAGCTTCGCGCCGGCGTTCCGCTTTGTTTTTCAATGCCGAATTCTCGCTGCTTGAGGACGCACTGCTCTGAGAATGGTTCCGTGCGTCAAAGGTTCCCTCGTGGACCGAGTGCTGAGTGTTGTCACCTTGGACATCGCTCGCCTCATGAGCAGCAACTGGTCTGACTTCGTGATCGAGATAGCCTGCCAATTGCTCGATCGTCGGATACTGAAACAACACCGCCATTGGTACGCGAATCCCCAGTTGATCCAGGACATCTGACTGAAGCTTTTCCAACATTAATGAATCGCCACCAAGGTCAAAAAAGTTGCATCGGATGCCAACCTCAGGAAGTTCCATTGCTGAACTCCACAGTCTGGCAAGAACTTCCTCTGTCTCACTTGATGGAGAAACATAACCAGGGCCTCCCTGACACTCCTCCGGATCATCAACCACACGTTGCAAGCTGTCAGGATTTGCCAACGTGTGATCACGATCGGCTTCTCGTGGCAATCGGGCAACACCAACAAACAGAGGCCGCATGATGGAATGATTGGGGTCCTTGAGCATTTGTTTCCACGAGCGAATCATGCTTTCAAAAACCTGCTGGTCTAAAAAACCGCTTTCCACTAACTGCGCTGGAATGCCAACACCTTCGGCTTGGAAAAAAGCTTGATCACCCACAAGCTTGCTATGGGATACTTCCATATCGAATCCCTTCACAATCAGGCCGGCCTGCGAAAACAAAACGGGAAGTCGGCGTCCAATGCAGGGATCACCACCATCCTGCCTTCGCGAAGCACAGTAAGCTTCATAGAGCAGATCCAGTTCGGCAACATTGGGTGATGTACGAAGATGAAACTCAAAATCATTCGCAATGATCACAATCTGACCGTCAGGCTTCAGCAGGCCGCTCAAAGATTTCAATGCCGCAACGGGGTCCGGTACGTGCTCCAGAACCAACCGCATGACGATCAGATCAAAGCTTGCAGCAGGCAGGCCGGGATCTTCTGCAGATCCCTGGTGAATTTCGACCTCATGCCTCGTATTGGCAAATCGATCGCGGCACGCCTCCACCAATATCGGGTCAACCTCAAGCCCGGTAAGACTCAGTTGCTGGAATTCATTGGCAACCAGTTCCAACAGGCGACCGGGGCCACAGCCACAATCGAGAATGGCCATCCCGTCTTGCAAGCCATGCCTCATCAACAGCGGTTTTTCCGCGTGCCAAAAGAGATCTACCTGAGCATCGAGCCGACGAATCTCAGCAGGAAGATTCGCCGCAAAATCCGCTACATGGTAGGAGCCCGTCGTTGTTGTCATGAGATGGACCGTGTGGGAGTGCTGACAGGTACGACCATGTGACCTGCCCTGGTTGTCAAAACAGCACCGGCAATTCGGGCGCCGAGTGCTTAATACCGTTTCCCGACGGTATCCCTGAAAAGGACTTCTCAACAGCGACAGTCAAGTCACCTGGTCTCAGCAACCAAGGCTCGTTGACGGACGTGCTCGCATCCATGGTTTTTGTTGCCCCCCCGGGCTGCAACAGGCCAAAAACCTGCCGCATCTCAGTGACCAGCTGCGGTCGCCAAGGTTCGAGTGTAATCACCCTGATCTTGCGGTCAAAAGAACTTCACCGAATCATGCGTTGGCTGGTGAAAGCATCTTCAATCCAGGACGGGTAGCACATGATCAACTCCAAAACCAACCCTGAAGCGGGGTTTTGAACCAACTTCTGAAGCCGGGTCCTGCAGCAGCCTTCCGAACGGGCGCCGGTGGACAACGGGCCCAGTGGACAACGGCCCCCAGTGGACAACGGGCCCCAGTGGCTCGAAGAGTGATTTCATCGCCAGCATCGAACGGAAAGGTGGTTGTTCCGTTCACATGCCAGCATCAGTCCGGTTAAACTGATGCCGTTCCGGTCACCCGCCCGAGGAGATTTTCGAATGTCGATCGATCGTCGCTCCTTCCTGGTCGCTTCTGCTACCGGCTATGCAGGCTTGCATCTGGGAAATCCAAAATCGCTGCATGCCGTTGATCCCCTCTCTGCGAGAAACCAGTCTGGCAAGACCGTATCCCGGGGCGGAAAGGCGAAATCCGTGATCCTGTTCTTTTTATGCGGCGGAGCTTCACACCTCGATACTTGGGACATGAAGCCTGATGCTCCCAGTGAGTACCGAGGCCCTTTCTCGCCCATTGCTACCTCATCGCCCGAAATCAAACTCTGCGAGCACCTACCCCTGCTGTCGAAACAGGCACACCACCTGTCCGTGGTTCACTCAGTGGGCGGCACCGTAAATACAAATGATCACCATGCTGGTTACTACTACAACCTGACCGGGCATGTACCGGACGAAACATTCAAGACTCAAGGCAATGACCGGAGGCCGTACTCAGACGACTGGCCATTCATGGGTTCGGTGGTGAGCTCTCGAGCTAATCGGCAAACGACGCTGCCGGGTGCGATCACGCTGCCCCACATGCCAAGCCGAAAACCATACACGCGTCCCGGCCAATTTGCGGCAAAACTGGGAGTCGAGTTTGATCCGTTGTACGTCGATGGCACAGTTGACCAACCGCTGGTTTTCCAAGCCCCATCGCTGATGGTTTCCGGTGATGTGACCCGAGAGCAATTTCTGTCAAAACAACAGTTGTTTAAAACACTGGACCAGGCTCGCAGTGAATTTGAATCATCTCCTGAAGTTCGCATCTGGAAGCAACATCAGGAACGCACGATGAACCTGCTGCTGGCCAATGAAACGACAACGGTGTTTGATCTTGAAAAGGAACCTGCTTCGGTTCGCGATCGTTATGGCAAGTCAGTGAATGCCATGAGCCTGCTGCTGGCTCGACGGTTGGTTCAAGCAGAAGTACCGTTTGTGACCGTTTTCTGGAAAGAGAACGAGAAGATCAAAGACAAATGCAAAAGCGCTGGTGGCTGGGACACCCATGGAAACAACTTTGGCTGTCTGAAAGACCACCTGCTTCCCGAGTTTGATCAGGCGTTCTCTGCACTCGTCGAAGATCTGGCCCAACAAGGCATGTTGGATGAAACTCTGTTGCTGGTCACCAGTGAAATGGGACGTCAGCCAAAAATTGGTGACCGCAGATCGGGTGGTGTCAGTGGTGGTGGACGTGACCACTGGACTCATTGCCAAAGTGTCTTGATGGCGGGTGGCGGGATTCAAGGCGGGCAATCCTACGGCTCGAGTGACCGCTTTGGGGAGTATCCGAGCGACCATCCTGTGACCCCCGCTGACATAACCAAGACGGTCTACCACGCCACGGGAACCCAAGACCTGATTGCGCGTGATTCCCAGGGCCGACCGTACAGTCTTCTGGAACCGGGAAAACCCATCATCGATCTGTTTTAGCCTTGCCCAGTTCCCGGCTTGCCCTCACCATTTTTGGACTCACTCGTTTTGGACTCGCTCGTTTTAGCCGTCCCAACATCTGTTGCTTGTGCAACCGATGGCGGTTGTGCAGGCCAACGACTGAGCAGCGTTCCATCGGCAAGGTTCCAGACTCGAATCTCGCCATCATGCGAACCGGTAACCACCTTGGACTGCCCCGCGTCAACGGCGGAACAAAGAACCCAGTCGGCGTGCCCCTTGAACTCAGTGGCAACCTGATTTTTCCCCAAATCAATTTTCACCAAACGTTTATCGCTCGAAGGAACCAGCACACAATTTTCTGCTGCTGCGATCCGGTATCCTTCGCCGCCAATCGCAACCTCTGCTGTCTTCTTTGCGTCTGAAATGTTCCAACGGTGCAATTTCTTGTCGTTCCCGGTCGAAACAATCTGTTTTCCGTCGGGCAATACAAAAACACCACGTACAGCTTCACCATGTCCCTGATAACTGATCAGCAACTGACCTGTTTCAGCATTGAATACCTTTGCCGTTTTATCGCGACTTGCCGACACCAGCTTTGTACCATCGTTGCTCCAGGCCAACGCGGTCACAAAATCGGCGTGACTCAGCAGCGTCTGCTGAACCTGCTGTGTTTCCATGTCAACAATCCGTATTGTTTTGTCAGCAGAAGCGATTGCCAATCTTTTGCCATCCGGGCGAAATGCCAAATCCAGAATCACATCATCGCAACGAGCAAGCACCGCTGTGACTTGATGGCTAGTCAAATCGATTAAACGCACATCTCCACCAAACCCGGGACGACCACTGGCAACGACCAACTGTCGGCGGACAACCGTGCCTGGTGTCTTGGGAGCATTGGCCTGATCA
>PKCN01000325.1 GCA_002862205.1 Planctomycetaceae bacterium
GAGCGTCCGTCGAGGCAGGTCACGCTAGGCTGGAAAATTGAACGGATCCCATTTCGGATGTGTTCTCCTGTCAAGGGAGTTTGTGCCTCTCGGCTGCATGCGTGTTGAATGGCTGTTTGTCGCACGCTCTGGCATGAATGTCCACGCTCTGGCATGAATGTCCACGCTCTGGCTGTTTGCCCGGTGTTTGCACCCATGCGTGGGGTGGTCAATGGTGGTCTCTCCTAAGAAAACGCGTCATGGGGTTCCATCGCGTCGGGAAGTACCTACGCTATTTTGTGATCGCTTGAAACGAGTTTGCTGTGTCAGGGGTTGATTGATGACTTGGGAATTGTCGGAATTTGGAAAACACCTGTGTGGTGGCAGCGGCATTGGTGAGTTGATGGATGACCTCGGTCACGCCTTGGCCTCGGGTGGCGATGAGATCCGGATGCTTGGTGGAGGTCAGCCCGCGCATATTCCCGTCATGGACGAACGATGGCGGCAGCGGTTGAGTGAAGTTGTTGCCAACGAGGGTGAGCTTGAGCACATGCTTGGCAACTATGAGCCGCCAGCGGGAAATTTATCTTTTCGCACTGCCGTGGCTACGCTCTTTCGCGAAAGGTTTGGCTGGCAGTTGGGCGTGGAAAATATCGCTGTCACCATGGGCGGTCAGACTGCTTTCTTTTTTCTCTTCAACGCTTTGGCTGGGCGTTTTCATGATGATCGACAGAAAAAAATCCTGTTGCCGCTCGTGCCCGAATACATCGGTTACGCGAACCAGTCACTTGGCACCGAGATATTTGCGGGAGTCAAACCGCACATAGAATTGATTGGTGATCATGAATTCAAATATCATGTCGATTTTGATTCGATGCGTGTGGATGAAGATATTGCAGCGATTTGTGTCTCACGTCCGACAAATCCAACAGGCAACGTTTTGACAGACGATGAGATTTCTCGTTTGAATGCGTTGGCACATGACTTGTCCGTGCCTTTGATGATCGACAATGCTTATGGGGCTCCATTTCCCAATGCGATTTACACGGATGCAAAGCCAGTCTGGAATGATGGCATCATCCTGACTCTCAGCCTTTCCAAGATTGGTTTGCCAGGAACGCGAACGGGGATTGTCATCGCACGCGAAGAAATCGTTCGTGCTCTTGGGTCGATGACATCCATTGTGGGGCTCGCGAATCCCAATGTGGGCCAGGCAATCGTGAAACCGCTGATAGAAAGTGGAGAGATCTTGAGTCTCAGCAATGATGTGGTTCAACCGTTTTATCGAGGCAAGTCTGAAAAGGCTCTTGGGTGGGTGGAAGAGTTTTTTGACGCTCGCCTGCCGTATCGAGTGCACCGAAGCGAGGGGGCCTTCTTTTTGTGGCTGTGGTTTGAGGATTTGCCGATCACCTCTCGCGAGCTTTACGAGCGGTTGAAATCACGCGGGGTATTGGTTGTGCCCGGAAACTATTTCTTTTTTGGGGTTGATGATCCGCAGTGGCGTCACCGTGACGAATGTCTCCGTGTCAGCTTTACGATGTCCGATGAAATTGTGCGTGACGGTTTTCGCATCATTGCTGATGAAGTTGGCAAAGCCTACCAACAGGCGGCGTGCTGAGTCACGGTTCTGGTCACGCGATGCCATTCTGCAAGGGTGAACGCGATTTGTTGTCGCGATTCCTATTCCACTGCTGGACGCTGTCGTCAGAAAGCAACCGCATGCGTTGTCCAACGCTCTTTCGTCAGATGCAGTTTCTCAAGAAATTGTTGACTGTCAATTCTTTGACATTCACTTGGTGAGCACCGCATCACCATCCACTTTGATGGTGAACGGCTCGGTCAACATTTCCCGATTGATGGATAGCACAACGGTATGGTTGCCACCTTCAAGTGGCAAGGTGCCCAAATTGGTGGCGGGCGTCGGTTTGCCATCGATCCATGCGCTGATGCCGTCGGCAGGAACGTCAACCCTTGCAACGCCTTGTCGTGGCATGGTGATGTCAAAGCGAATGAAAGAGGTGTGGGGCAGGGTGCGGTGTTGTTTGAACTGGTCCAATTCGATCAGGGGCAAAGAACCGTCGACCTTGGTCGTTTGCGGTCTCCACGTCATGTTTGGGTCATCGCTGGCGGCGGTATCCATGCTGGTCCGATTCAATCGCGAGCTGGCTGCCTTGCTGAAATTCAATGTTTCCAGTGAGCGTACGATCGGTTCAGTCGACACGGTATAAGCAGACTCTCGTCCCAGTGCCGACATGAATGTCAGCAAATCAACCAGCTCCTGTTGAGGCAGGGAATCAAGCAGGCCTTCGGGCATCAGTGATTTTCCGGGTTTGGTCTGTTCAATGGTGTCGAGGGCGATTTGCACCTCCTTGCCATCGGCAAGTCGTAGACGTAGTCCGTCGCCATTTTTTCCGAGTGAAATACCATTGGTAATTTCACCTTCATCCGTCAACACGGTGAGGGTTGTGAAGCCCTCTTTGAGTTTCGCGCTGGGGTTGAGCAATGCTTCAACGATATAGTCGGGTTGTGAGCTGCCGCCCAGGCTGATCAGGTTGGGGCCCACCAAGCCACCAGCATTGCCAATCGCATGGCAGTTGATGCATTGAAGGGATTTTCGACGGTAGATTTCCTGACCGCGGCTCGCCGAGCCATTGTTTTGCATCTCGGCAATCAAGAGCTTTTGCAGGTCAGGTGTCAGTTTCCATTTTGCCTGTTCAAGTTGTCCGGCTTTGCGTATCGCTTTTTCGAGGTCCGCTTGGCCACCCGAAACACGGACATCCCTAAGCAGGCTGCGAGCAATGTCAGTGGGGAGTGCAGTCTTTTGAATTGCTTGCGTCAGGACCGGTGGCAGATCCTTGCGGCTTAGCATGCTGACTACCATGGCTGAGGCTGCATCACTTGTTTTGTTGTCTTGCAGCAGTTGCATGATCATTGGGATCGCTGCTCGCGGGCGTCGTGAAGCAATGGCTCGTGTCGCTGCGACGCGTTTCCCCGCTTCTGGTGATTTGGCCAATGCAGCCAGCGTTTTTCTGACTTCCTGCGAATCGTAAGCGGCAAGTGTATCGATGATTTTTTGTTGTGTGGGGCCATCGGTGGATGCCAGTGCCGTCAGTAACGCTGATTCCAGTTCCTGGACTTTCCAGAGGGTCGCAATTTTTGCAACAACTTGCAGTCGTTTGCCTTGGGGATCGGGGGTTGGCTGCTGAAAGAAATCGATCAAAGCCGGACCCACATTGGTTGGAATGGTTCGATCTCTTTGGGTGCGATCAAGTAACGGTTTGACACGTGCCATGGTGATTACGTCAGTATTTTGTTTCACCATGGCCCGGAAGGTCCGTCCCAGTTGGTTTGCATCGCCGGCGACAGCCACAGCTGCGATCAATTCATTGAGCGTTTGGTTGTTGAGTTCCGACGACTCGATGAGTTCCACTGCGATCTCGGCAGCTTTTGGATTTGCGATTGCGGTGATTGCTGAAGCGAGTTCGTTCAGATTTTCCGTCCAATCTTTTCGAGAGGCGAGGATGGATTGATCGGGGTAGGTCGCATCCAGGCTTCTTAGCGATTGCCAAAGGGCGAAATTGAGGCAGGGGTCGCCCGTGTGCTGTGAAGCTCGAAGCACGGTATTCAATGCCTGGGGACCAAAACTTGCATCAAGCTGACCGGCGCAGACCACAGCTTCCAGAAGTAGACGGGGGTCATCGTGGTCCGCGATTATGCGGTTCAGCAGTGCTGCCAACGGTTGGGAGAGGGCGGCTTTTGGGTTTTCCGGAGATTCGTTCACGCGGCTTCGCCAGACACTTCGCAGCATGGTTCTCCAGCTGGCGGGGTCAGCAGTCTCGAACATGGCGAGCAGGTCGTCACCCACTGGCATGCCGAGGACTTCGTGAAACCAGAAGAGTTCCAGGGCCCGCTCAGCGGGGTCTTGGGTGGTCCATTTCCGGTAAGCTGCGAGGACTCTGGTCGGGTCCTGATCTGCACGTTTCCAAAGTTCTTCTCGAGCGAACTGTCGTACGGGCAGTGCCGGGTCGCGCAACAGTTCCAGCAATTCGTTGACGTCCGCTGCAGCAAAATCTGGCCACGGGTCGGGTTCGCGTTCAGGAAACGAAACTCGCCATATTCTTCCGTGCGTCCGGTCGCGTCGTTCATCGCGAAAGTCGACTTCGCCATGCTGGATAATGGGGTTGTACCAATCGGCAATGTAAAGGGCACCATCCGGTCCCATTGCTGCATCGATCGGCCGAAACGCGACGCGTTGGGTGGTGAGGATTTCCGGTTGTTGTCGACTGATGTAGCTGCTTCCATTGGGTTGCGTGGTGAACCGGCAGACGCGATGGCTACGGAAGTCGTTGGTAACAAAATCGCCAACCCATTCGGGCGGGACATGCGTGCCAGATAGAATCTCAAGCCCACAATGCTTCGGACTGCCGGGGTTGAGCCCGTTGAGCCAACGCTTGGCACCCGGTGAAGTCACAAAGACAGAGTCCGGGAAGACGTAGTTGAGGCCACCCGAGCCAGCACCGTCGGTTGCAAATGATTCTCCCCGGGCATCAAACACATGGCCCCAGGCGTTAACGAGTCCTTTGCTGAAAACTTCCAACTGTCCGGTGGAAGGGCGGTAACGCCAGATACCCCCGCCATCAAGATGTCGCGTGCCATAGGGCGTAATGACATGACTGTGGATGTAGATCGACTGATTGAAGTAGAGGCATCCATCGGGACCGATTCGCAGGGTGTGTACCAGGTGATGCGTGTCTTCGGTTCCAAAGCCACTGAGTACAACACGTTGTTTGTCGGCTTTGCCATCGCCGTCCGTGTCCTGCAGGTAGAGCAAACGCGTGCTATCGACCACATATGCCGAGTGGGGGCTGTCCGGGGCAACGCCGGTAGGAATCAGCAGCCCATCGGCGAAAATCGTGCGTTGATCAGCAACGCCATCACCATTGGTGTCCCGTAGCACAATGATTTTGTCATTTGCGACTTCACCTGGCTTGATTTGCGGATACACCTCGCTGCTCGCGACCCACAACCCACCGGACGCGTCGAAATTCATCTGAATCGGCTTGCTGATGTCGGGGTCAGATGCAAACAGGTTGAGTGCGGCCGCATCGTCTACCTGCATTGCCTCCAATTCAGCTGTGGTATCCGGTTTGGGGATGTCCGTCAGGTTTCGTTGTGCTTGCAGTTTGCATGGGATTGCGGTTGCAAGGATCGTTAGGAATGTGACGAGAATAGAGGGCGGGCGTACCGGCACGAGGCACCTTCCGAGAGTATGCAGGTAGGGAATGAGCAGTCGTGTAGTATACTGGATAGGTACGAGAAACGCATCGTGTGCCCCGGTAAATTTGACCCAAACATGCCTCGCGTTTACTCTTACACAAGGGCGGGGCAACCAGCTTTCGCCGGGTGTTTGATACTCTGTGGGAAGGGAAGTTGGATGCGAATCATTGCAGCCACGAAGGACGACATGTCTTTAAATTTGAGCCGGCGTTGGTGGGGATTTGTTCTCTGCGGTTTTGCGATGGTGCTCGCGCCCATCGCTTCGGCGCAGGACAAGAAAGATGAGAAGGTTAAACCACGCACTGTCGAACTCAGAACCAAGGATGGTAAGAAGCTTCGTGCGTTCTACTTTCCGTCGGATAAAGGAAAATCTGCGAAGACTGTGCTGCTCGTTCACGAATGGAGAGGTCAGGCAAGTCCATACGCGAAACTGGTGGTAGCACTACGCGACGCTGGGTGCGCCGTGCTGGTTCCGGATTATCGCGGCCACGGTGGAAGTCGTGAGCAGATCAACAGCAAAGGCAAGAAAGCCGAGATGGATACTTCGAAGATGTCAAAACGCGACATCGAAAATATCATCATGTACGATCTCGAGCAGGCGAAGAAATTTCTCAAGGGCGAAAACGATCAAGAAAAACTTAACCTGAACGCTCTCGTGGTGGTCGGTGTCGGGGAAGGTTGCGTCATGGCCGCTCACTGGGCAGCACGTGATTGGAGTTTTCCTACCGTTGGTAATATCAAGCAGGGGCGGGACGTCAAAGGTCTGGTGTTGATCTCGCCTACCAAGCAAGTCAAAGGTGTTGCAGTCGATCCTGTCCTCTCCGGGCGGTCAGTGCTATTGCAACTGCCAATCATGATCGTATCGGGTGCTAGCAGTGCAAATGCCGAAGATGCTGAAAGGGTCGCCAAGCGAATCGAGGCGTCCAAGAAAAAGTTGCAGCGAGGTGGGGCGGTCAAAGGTTTTGAATACAAACGCTACAACACCGCGCTGGTGAACGCATCGTTGGTCAAAGATATTCCCGCCGTGATTCCTGCGATTGTCAAATTCATTGATACTGAAGTCAAAGTGAGTGAAACAAGGAATCCTTGGGTCAGCAGGCAGAATTGAGGCACAGCCCGCGTGCGCAGCTTTACTGTTTCCTGCGTTGCCATTCCCAGCATTGTGAGGCGTGCAGCCGACCTCGCGGTCGTGACGCAACAAGAACCGCTTGTTGGCTCCATGGTCGTTCGCTGCGGGCCCGCACTCCGGTGCAGATCTGAGTTCCAATCGCCAGGCTTCGCGCATTCACCCGACACGCTTTGCGCATTCACCCGGCACGCTTTGCGCATTCACCCGGCACGCTTTGAGTAACCGCCCGGCACGCTTTGAGCAATCACTCGGCAGGCCTCAAGTAATCACCCGATCGTTCGAGGGTCAGTAAACACCATCGTGCGGATGCATGCGAAACCACATCCATGCCGGCTTGGATTGGCGGCACAGCACTCAGGCGTGATCCCAGGCAGTTCCCCACCGCCGGCGACTGCTCAACCAGAAACTGTTGCAAATTGTTCTTGGAAACGCTCGAACAGGTAGTGACTGTCGTGCGGTCCGGAAGCAGCTTCGGGGTGATATTGCACACCAAAGGCCTGTTTTTCGCGATGACGAACACCAGCGATGGTGTCATCGTTCAAGTTGCGATGGGTGACCTCAAGGCAGTCCGGTAAGGACTCGTCTTCAACAGCGAAGCCGTGGTTCTGGGTTGTGATTTCCACTTTTCCGGTTTCCAGATCCAGCACAGGCTGATTCACACCCCGGTGCCCAAACTTCAATTTGAAGGTTTTTGCACCGCAGGCAAGCGACAGTAACTGATGCCCCAGGCAAATTCCGAAGATCGGTACGCGGTCGAGCAGTTGGGCGATGGTGGTATGGGCGTAGGTCAATGGCTCGGGATCACCGGGGCCATTGGAAAGAAATATCCCATCGGCTTCCAGAGCCAGAATCTCGTCCGCCGTGGTCGTTCCGGGAACGATGGTGACGCGGTTACCGCGTGACGCGAAATGCCGAGGGATGTTCCATTTCATGCCAAAATCCATACAGACAACGTGTTTGCCCGTCTGGCTGCCGTCGTTGTGTGCACCGATCTCGGCGGCGGTCCATTCATCCAGCTTTTCTTCCCACGAGACAATTTCCTTCGACATCACTTCCTGAACGAGGTCTCGTCCAACAAGTCCTTGAGATGCTTTTGCCTTGCTGACCAGGCTGGCGTCGTCCAGATCGTTGGTAGAGATGATCCCTCTCATGGCACCGGCGGTGCGGATTCGTCTGACTAATGCACGCGTGTCGATTCCCGCAAGGCCTGGCAGGTTGTGTTGCTTGAGATATTCACCCAGATCGCCTTCAGCTCGGTAGTTGCTGAAGATGCGGCTTACCTCGCGGACGATGAATCCAGAAAGCGAAGGTTTTGAGTTTTCGATGTCGACCGAATTGACCCCATAATTACCAATTTCGGGGTAGGTCATTGTGACGATCTGACCGCGGTAACTCGGGTCTGTCAGGATCTCCTGATAACCCGTCATGGCGGTATTGAAAACGACTTCACCAGTCACTTCCCCGTCAGCACCAAATGAGTAACCGGAAAAGATTGAACCATCTTCGAGGGCAAGCTTCGCGGGACGCATGTCGATTCAGAATTCACGGGGCTGGAGGTACAGAATTCAGCACAACTGCAACGAGGATAGCAGAGTTGAAAAATTTCGCGAGGCCCTCAATGAACGATTGACCACGGATCCGCCAAATCGATCGATTGCGGTGGCTCGCACAGGTTTTCTGCGATGCCAGTTTCGCAGAAACGGTACGACAGACAGAAACCCGAATGCTCAGACTCCTCACGCCCGGCCTGATTTTCCCGGCCTGATTTTCCCTGCCCGGATCGAGTCCCGGCACAGATTGCATCCCAGCACAGATCTTTAACAAGCGCGAGCAGACACCCAAACGGTCGCTTCCGAGGCGTCTGGGGCAATCCCCACCCCGCAGTACTTGAACGTTCCCTCGCTGCTCGCCTCCAAGTCTGAATCCCCTCCCTGCGGAGCAGTTCAGGACCAATACCTGGGGTGCCAGTGTGAGCCACCAACTCAAGTGTCGATCAAATCTTCGGGCGACAAGATAGGAACAGCATTTTCCTCGGTTTCCTGCTTCTCACGCCAAGGTTTGTTGTCTTCGTAGCTCTTGAGTTCGGCTTCCAATTGCTCAATTTGTTCGTGGTCCTCTTTCTGGCCAAGTGAGACCGCTTTCTTGCTCCACTTGACGGCGTCCTTGAAGTTTCCATTTTCGGCGTACGCAGCAGCCAAGGTGCTCAGGATATGAGCCTCGGCGTAGTCGGTTAACTTCGCTGCCTGTTCGGCGTATTTTTGTGCTTTTTCACCGTCTCGAACCGATTGGGTGGGCGAGGTGGCCAAAACCCAAGCCAGGTTGTTGTTGATGCCAGCAGCTTCGGCCTTGGTCCGCGGGTCTGTATCAGCTTCGGTTTCTCCGAGTGCTTTGATTGCCTTTTCATAATCGTCTACCGCAGCGGAGTGATCGCCCACGCTCAGCAGTGCATCACCACGTGATCGCAGGACGGACGCGTTCTGGGGATCATCTTGCAGCACTGTGCTATAGATGTCGATTGCTTTTCTCGGACGATCATCCATTGAGTAGAGGGTGGCCAGCCGGAGACGCCGAAACATGTCACCCGGTCTGGCGTTAAGCAGAAGTTGGGCATCGTTGATCGCGTCAGCAAGGCGATTTTCCTGAAGAGCAATACGTGATCGCAGTGAGATGGTGGCTTCAGCATTGATAATTTGGGGTGCTGCCTGCAAAGCAGCACGGAAATCTGCCTTCGCGGATTTGACGTCGTCACGATCCAAGGCAAGCTCGGCACGTTGCAGCAACGTCATCGGATCTTTGGGTTGGATCGCAATCGCTTTGTTCAGGTCTGAAAGTGCCTCATCAAACTTCCGTTCCGAGCGGTATAAAATTGCCCGCATGCGGTACATGCCTTCACTCGGTTCCGCAGCTAGCATTTTGGTGATCAACGCCATCGCTTCTTCGACACGATTGAGATCGACCAGTTTCTGCACGGCAGCACCCGCAACCGCCTGATTGGTTGGATCCTTCAGCAACACTTTTTCCAAATCGGCTATTGCACCTTCAACATCGTTCATTTGAAGTCGCAACGCGGCCCGCGCCTGAAACGCCTCGATGTTCGTTGGGTCGGCTTCGGCGGCAGCGTCCAAGTCTGCCATCCTCATGTCGTTGTCTTTCCGGGTCAATGCACGAAGCACATAGGCGGCACTCTGCTCGACAGGATCGTCTTTGAGCAATTCGATTGCTTTGCTGGTTGCCTGGGTGACCGCTTGCCTGTTTCCACCGGGTAGCAGGTTCAGCCGAGCCAGCATCAAGTACGCCTCGATCAAGGAAGGGTCGTTCGCGACCGCTTCTTCCAATGCAGCAAGTGCTTTGTCTCTCAATTCGATTTGTTGTCTTCCCTGTGCCTGCATCATGCGTGCCGCGTAACGCTGGCTTTGTTGCAAAAGAACAGACCCAAGCATTTTCTTTGCGAATGACGCATTCTCATCATCCAGCCCTTTACGCAAAGCTGATTCCAACAAGGCAGCGACGGTTTCCATTTCCTCTTCGGATTGAGCGTCAATCCGTGAGACAGTGGCTTCATCCAAATCACTTTGGCCAAGGTTCTTGTTGTCTTTGCTCTCCGAGGAATCACTCTCGGACGGCTTTTCTTCAGCAGTTTGCTCGGCTGGCGCGGTGCTACCAGCATCCTGAGCGTGCACCATCGGAGACCAGCAGAGAGCCAGTAAGAATGGTGCCGCAGCAATGGGAATGAGAGAACACGATTGGTTGGGGCAGGACTGCATTTCAGGACACTCGAAAGAGAAATGGTTTTTCAACATTATGCCGGTTTGACCAGCGCAAGCGTAGACGAGCTTCTCAAAATCCCCGGACTTTGGCCGCATCGGGCAAAAAAGAACGCGGAATTGGGCGGCTGCCGAAGCAGATTCGCTAGGAAAATAACATTTTCTGTCGCGACTCTCAACATTCACTCCATCCACATCACGCCCGCTTGAACACTATCTTTTCGCCGTATCTGGGCTCCCGGTTCGGTCGTAAATTGTGGATTCGTGATTCATTGAGGTGGATTGCATGCCCCCCGCTCTGATTGTTCCTGCCCCCAGGAGTCGAGAGCTGGTTCCCAATCCGATCTGCGACGACGGGAATTCGGGAAGTGTTCCCTCGTCTCTGGTTGCCCCGTGTATTCCCGGCTTTGCCTCGTGTATTCCCGGCTTTGCCTCGTGTATTCCCGGCTTTGCCTCGTGTATTCCCGGCTTTGCCTCGGTGCAGTTGCTCAAAATTCTTATTTGAGGTCGTTGTTCGGTGTGAGAGCGATAAGCGGCAATCTCCGGTGGCGGAGCAGGCAAAATTTCATGCAGGGAAAGTTTTGCCGACTGTAGGATCGTTAGGATCGAATCCATCGAACGGGCAGACCGCATAATCGCTTTTTCTTAAACCTCGTCAGTAGAAACACCACCATCAGAATGCCGATCCGTCTCCTCGGGGCTACGGATGACCCGCGATAGGCTCGCCAACACCATGCCACTGCAGGGACGTTACCGTCATCCAGCCAAATGAGTGTGGTTGAACGACCAACCAGTTACCGTCAAAAAAGTCATTCACGGAAGAAATGAGTGTCATCATGCAAATTGGATTTGGAAGAACACTCGGCATCTGCCTGCTGATCGCGGCAATCGCAAACGCTTTCAGTGCCGAAAGTGTTGCGAGGGCTGAAACCAGTTCTTGGAGTGCCGTTGGCGATGCATGTGACTGCGCGGGTCGTCTGTTGGGAATCGGCTGGGGCGGGGGTTACCACGCCTGCAAATCGAGTGGTGAGCATTGTGTTGCTGATTTGCCACCTCGTTCCTACGAGGCTTACCAACGTCATCAAGCGAAGCTACGGTCCAAGGCCTGCCGGAAGCAGACCGCATGCTCGACTGTTTATGACCACTTTGATGCTGGGTGTGGAGATTGCTGTGATGGTGGTTGCCGCCTGTCCGATGAGCATGCTGGATGTGATGGCGGGTGTGATCAAGCGTGCGACAGTTCCGTCGAGGTGTCTCCCAGTGATGGTGATTATTTGCCCTCGCGGGATGCTGGCCACCAGCATCCCGAGACGGCAGAGTCCTCGCTGCAGTCATCAGGTTTGACTGGTTCCAAGCAGCGATCGAACACGGAGCCCGTCTTTCGGAGGTTCATCGCGACGGCAACTCCAGAGAAAATCGTGCCTGTCCACCCTTACCAACAACGGAGCACGAGGCAGCAAACCGAGGACCCTCAGCAGGATTACGGCTTGAGTGTCTCAGCGACGCAAAATCAGTCGGTAGGGAAAACCGCCCGGATTTATCCTACGCTTGTACCGCCACGTCGAGCAGACCCGGCGACTTCACAGCAGAACGCAACCAAGCCCGCTCTGAGACAGTTTGATGGCCGCGGAGCGTCGCACTCGCAGTCTTTGCACCGGCGTGCCGAAATGATTGCCCCGGAGTCCTTGAAGACTTACAGCACCATGAGTGAAATCCAAGATCGGACTGCACGAACAGTCAGCCCCGCCGTTTCTACGCTGCCAGCTTGGGTCATCGAAGCCACCGGAGACGTGCGCGAGTTGCCTCGGGCTGCCTTTTCGCCGTCGGCGGTGCCTGCTGCACCCCTGATCGAAGTGGCGAATCGCCCCAGCTATCCCGTTGATAATGTGATCCGTCAACCAGATCTTCAGCGATAGTCGCGATTGCGAACACGATTGTCGCGATTGACCGAAACGAGAGGCATCGAATCACGCCAGCAAACCCACGCTTGGGAGGTGTGGATGAGAGCTCTGTGGATGAGAGCTCTGTGGATGAGAGCTCTGTGGATGAACCTGGGCAGGCAACCCTGTTGCACAAGACAGTGGGCTGGTGATGGCCTGCCAGGTCTTGGGCAGGGGGCTTCATGTCAGGTCCAAGACGAGATTGCCCAGGCTGTCGCTTTCTTGTTCGGATTCCAAGGGCTACCCGAGGCAGCGACTCACGACTGCTACCCCGATTGTGGTGACTTGGTCTGACTGCCCAGAGGACACCGTTTTTATCCTGTCCTTGGCTCTGCTATCTAACGGTCGTGTTCAGGCCACGTTGTCGAGATCCCAGAATAAATGGGTTTGATTCACCGATCTGTCTTAGTTGCCATTGGCAATCGGGTGACTGATTGGCAAGATATCGGCGCTGAGTTGGGCGGTACGAACCCCAGCGACAGAGTGAACCTGCTGAAAAAGCCGGCGGTAGCGTTCAGGTGGACACCTCCCCGTGACAAACTCCGGCCCCATGAAACCACAGCTCGCACAAAAATCGGCGGGCGAACGGAGCTGAATTGCGATGCAACGGACATTGGTATTGCTGAAACCTGATTGTGTACAACGTCGTCTGATGGGCACGATTATCAAACGTTTTGAAGATAAGGGTCTGAACATTGTGGCCATGAAGATGATTCGGGTAACTCCGGAATTATCGAGGCAGCATTATGCCGAGCATGTTGAAAAACCATTTTACCCAAGCCTCGAGGAATTCATCACTTCAGCACCTGTGGTTGCCATGGCAATCGATGGGCTTGAGGTGATTGCCGTCGTCCGAGACATCTTGGGGGCAACCAGTGGCCTCAAAGCATCCGCCGGAACGATCCGAGGAGATTACAGCAGCAGCCGTCAGATGAACCTCGTTCATGCAAGCGACAGTGAGGAATCTGCAACGCGGGAACTGGAGCTTTACTTCAACGAAGAAGAACTCTGCTGTTACGATCCGGTTGCTACCGCGTTCATGCGAGCAGGCGACGAGTAGGAATGCTTGGCTTCCGTACGACGTTCACACGTGGGTTTTGTATTCCCAAGAATGGCCGTGCTGTCGTCAGACAAAGCAGCGACCTTCTGCATCCCTGCGCGGCGAGCTTTCTGCATCCCTGGAGACGGTGTCCAAGCAATGGGCCTGCTGTGATGCGTGCGATGTCACCAAGCAGCCCATGCGGCCGCTAACCGCAGTTCAAAGCTTGCATGACTCATCCAAGCTTGCATGACTCATCATTGAGTTCATGCGAGTCCCCGCAGTACGCATCGGGGCGATAATGAAAACGGCTTGATTTGCTGGTTGGGCATCAAACAGTGAGGTCATTGGCCAACCGGGGCCTACCTGGTGCCAAGCATCCAAAGAAGGTCCCGAGTTACATTCTTCACAAGTGAATCACTTGCGGTTCAGCTTTTCTTCCGCCCGAGCGGCCTGCAAAGCCGCAGCCTCGCGAGACAGTTTGAATTCAGGCCCTGCAGGGAAGTACTGAATGTCATCCTGCAAGTAGTACGGGCTAGGCAGTGTCTGGCCATTGAGTGACACTTGGCAACCTGTTGTAGCTACAAGGCACATTCCGACTGCGAGTGTCAGGAAGATGCTTTTGATGGCACGTTGATTGAATACTTTGCAGTTCATCTGGGTTGCCTTCGAGTCCAGGCGAGTTCTGGGAGGTTCGCTTTGCGTGGGAGCAGCATGTCTAGCCACTCCTCGTCACAACCGGTATCGGCCTGACAACCGTTACATCTTCACCTCCCTCTCAGGAAAAATCGAAAAACCTTTGAGTGGAGGGATGCCGTGAGCGGTGAAACACGCCAAAACGCCCGTGCGCGGCGTGCGACCGCTATCAGGGGAACCCCGAGATCACGTCGCATTCATGTTTGCAGGCTGATCCCCCGGTGATTGGTTGCTTGTGTTTCACGCACGCTTGCGGTATCCCAAATCGGGGTGCCAAGGGTTGTGATGGCAGGCCGTGATGTTGTTTTTCGGGTTCGCTGCCATGCCAAGTGCGCCCAGGAGCAGGATTTGACCGGCCGAGTCGGAGTTGCTCGGCCGAGTCGTAGTTGCTGGGCCGAGTCGGAGTTGCTGGGCCGAGTCGGAGTTGTTGGGGTGATGAGCAGCGGCAGCATTGCATCCAGCGCCAGAATTACATGACGTCCCCCGTCATTTGCCATGCTTAGTGACGGAGAGCCGGTTGGATCCGATGCTGGCAACGCAAACAAAGTCCCGGCGATGCGGGGTGGGCTTGTGGATTCCGGAAACAACATCAAGCTGGTTCCATGCGATCGGGGGAATGCGACGATCGGGGGAATGCGACGATCGGGGGATGTGTTGCGTCGGGGGAAGCGGTTGGCAGTTTGGCGTGGTCCTTCATGCATAGGGAATGGTCGTTGACTGCTCGCCGGAGCAGGCAGGCTGAAGCGATATTTCGTGTGGCGTGGACTGGAGCCGTTCGGATTGTAAGAAGTGGTTGGACCACGAACGTTTATGCGTCATGAGCCTGTAGTGTCGGTCGAGACCGTCCACGATAGGAAGTTCACAATGTAGCTATTTCGACTATCAATCGCCGTGTATGGCGCCCTCAAAGATTATTCGTATGGAACAGTATGCCAAGACGATGTGTTGAATATCCGACCAAGAACCTTCGGGAATTGACTCCCAACCATTCACTTCTCCCAACTTGGGGATGGTTACGAGAGTCCGAGCGTCGACGTGATTCGGTCCTGAACTACCCCACAACGGTTGCCCCTCCCTCGGTGATTGCTGTGCTGAAACTGCGTCACCGCTCGGTACTCTCGTGCCAAAATGGCTTTCCTGTCACTTGCGTCGGATCCTCCAAACCCATCCATGCTGACTCCTCCCGAGGCACTTATGGCTAAAAAAGACACCTTTCGCATTGTCACGCGTGGCAGTGACGGTTCTTTGCTGATCCGAGATTACCCTACCTGCGACCCCATTCTTGAGATGCATATGCAAGTCGGTACTGATGACTGCAGCACCGATCTGGCGATTCGCGGCATGCCCGTTTTCCGCGGGCTGATTGGGCCGATTCCCGAAGGCAAGAATATTGTTCGTTATGAATCCCCCGAGGTCTTTGAAACGCTCACCAAAGAGTGGATCAATCAGGCACCCAAGCGTCGCCGCCGTCGCACTGCAAAGAGTGAAATGGCTGCCAAAGAGCTGGATGCCAACGAGGCGGATATGGCCGAAGACAGTGTTGCGAACACTGGGATGGTGGCCAGCAGCATCGTTGCCAACAGTCTTATCGACAACGAGCTGAGCATGAACTAGTTCCGGCACTTGGCCAAGCTTGTCTTCCTGTCCACGCGTGGCTCCCTTGTGGGAGCCACTACCGTGCCGGGCGGGCAGTTGGGAAATGGTTTGGTTTGCTGGCTTGTTTTTGCAAGCAAACCGCCGGTTCGCTTCACAACCAATGCGTTTCTAGTCGCATTTTGCCCGGCTTCCAACGTCGGTCGCAGGACCGCGAGATTCATTCGGGGTTGCACTGAGCGCTTGCGAAATGTTACGCGAGTGGTGTCAGCCGGTTTTGCCGGCTCTGTCCCCACCGCTTTTGTGAGCCGGATTCCGAGTTCATGCATCTTCGCTACGTTCCCTGTCGAGGCTATCTGCTCCTCTTGTTTGCTGCGCTGATGGTTCCGGCGATTGGCTGTGGTACCACGCGACAATACACGGGGACCGAGCAGTTGGTCATGAGCGATGCTGTTGATCGCAGCATTGGACAAATTGATTTTCGTCCCCTCAGCGGCAGTAAGGTGTATCTGGATACCAGTTATCTCAGACATGTGAAGGGCGAAGGCTTCGTCAATGCGGAATATGTGACAAGTGCGTTGAGGCAGCAGATTGTGGCGGCTGGGTGTCTGATTCAGGACGCGAATGCCGATGCAGAAGTTGTGATTGAAGCTCGCATTGGAACCCTTGGTCAAGACGACCATCGGGTGACATTTGGTGTGCCTGAAACCAATGTGTTGGCAAACGCGGCGGCCTTGATTCCGGGAGCACCCGTGATTCCAAGAACCGGTGAACTTGCGTTCGCACGCCGTGAGGCACGAGAGGCCGCTGTGAAAGTTGCAGCCTTTGCTTATGACCGCGAAACGAGAGCCCCCGTTTGGCAGTCGGGTGTTGATAGTTCGATTGCCACTGCGACTGATACCTGGGTGATGGGAATTGGACCATTTCAGGGCGGAACAGCTCGCGGGCACACAAAGTTGGCAGGCAGTCCACTCAAGTTTGGGCAGCAGAGCGCCACTGGGTCAGCGGAAAAGTTTTATGATCGTCCTCCCGTCGATTACACCGCGGAGATGCGTTTTCAAGACGGTGCTCCTGTTTTCGAAGATGGCGGCATGAGCGACGATATGATCGGAGTCAGTGCGGAGGAGATCGCGAAGCTGTTGGAGCGTTATGCTACCGATGTGCAGCTTGCGGCGACCAATTCAAAAGCTGCTGAGTCCGAAGCAAATGATTCCAGTGCTACACCCGCCGATGGGAAAGAAACGCCGATGGAATCCAGTGATGCAACCACCGAAGTTGCAGTCAGCGAAAAAGAAAACACCCAGCTGGCTGAAAGCAACACGGAACAGCAAAATGGCGCCGAAGCTGACGCGAAAGTTGCGAATGTTACGGATGCCGAAAATAAAAAGAATTTGAAATGACGGTGGATGGGTTTGGGTGATTGTCGTTATCAGTTGATCGACTTTGGCATGGGACGCAAGCTGGAGTCACTGGCAGGGTATGTCATTGATCGGCCGTCGCCCGCAGCGGTGGATAAGATTCCGCGTGAACCCTCGCGCTGGAAAAATGCCGATGCCAAGTATGATGCGGAGCAATGCGTGTGGCAGCAGCGTCAGCCGTGGCCTGAGGGACTGCTGGTTGATTGTGGTGGATTTCAAATGCCGGTGCGTCCCACACCGTATGGGCACATCGGTCTGTTTCCCGAGCAGCATGACAACTGGCGCTGGTTGGGAAGTCCAAGCTCAGAGTCCAGCAACAGACAATCTGCACTCAATCTGTTTGGTTATACCGGGGCCAGCACAGTTGCATTGGCTCGGGCGGGTTACGCGGTGGCTCACGTTGACGCTGCCAAACCAAATGTTCAGGCAGCACGTCAGGCCGCTATGCAAAATCAATTGGGTGATGCTCCGATACGCTATCTGGTTGACGATGCAGCCAAGTTTGCGGCAAGGGAGATCCGCCGACAGCGTCAGTATCAGACGATTCTGCTGGATCCACCTGCCTACGGGCACTCGCCAAAAGGGAAGGTATGGCGATTGGAACGCGATTTATGGCCTTTGCTCAATGACTGTCTGCAATTGTTTGGTGAAAATTCCTCGCGGCTCCTGGTGACAGGGCATACTGCTGAGGTCGGGCAACAGGAAGTAGTGCAGTTTTTGCGTCAAACTGCGTTTCTGAAGCAGTTTCAGCGTTCGTCCCGTTTGATTATTGAGTCAGGCAGGTCACAATTGACAGACGAAGGAGATCGGAGTCTGGATGCTGGCTTCTTCGTAAGGGTGCAGACACCCTGATTCCATCCTTCCCCGCTGACATGGCCTGCGTCCGTGAATCAGTCGATTGAGCAAGACGCCAAACACCTGATTGCCCTGCTGCATGGGTTCCGCCGTGTGGTAATCGCCTTTTCCGGCGGCGTCGACAGCAGCGTCGTCGCCGCGGCATGCCAGAAAGCCGAACTGGATTTTGTTTGTGCGGTGACTGCCCAGTCGCCAAGTGTCCCCTCATGGCAACTCGACACCGCCGCCGCAGTCGCAGCAGAGATCGGGCTCTCCCATCATGTTGTGCCAACTGCCGAGGTGGAACGCGAGGATTATCAGCGGAATGATTCCAATCGCTGCTTCTATTGCAAAGACACGCTCTATGCAACTATTTCTCAAGTGATTCAAGGTGTTGTTGAAAGTAACAGCGGAGATCTGACCGTTGTTTCAGGTACCAACCACGACGATTTGGGGGACCATCGTCCTGGGATCACTGCCGGTAAGCGGCGGAATGTGGTCGCACCTCTCGCTCAACTTGGAATCAGGAAGTCCCGCGTGCGTGAATTGGCACGCTACTTCGGATTATCAAATCATGACCTGCCCGCCTCACCCTGTCTTGCCAGCAGGATCGCGTATGGAGTCGAAGTGACCAGCCAAAGACTTGCCCAGATCGAGCATGCTGAGGCCTGGCTCAGGAGCTGCGGAATCGCTGATTGTCGAGTAAGGTTGCATCATGATGGGCTCGCACGCATAGAAGTCCGCAACAACCTGCTAGAATCCATTCTGCGACTCGATGCCGAGGGACAGCTTGTCAGTCAGTTTCAGCAGCTGGGATTCAAGTATGTCACGCTCGACTTGGAAGGCTTTCAGTCAGGCAAGCTGAATCGGGCAATCGTGCCGCTGGAGCTCCCCAAGCAGTTCAAGGAGAAGGGAATGGCGATTAATGAACAGGGATGAATTCAATCACGCAGACGACGACTTGAATGCAGGCGACGACTTGAATGCAGACGACGACTTGAACGCAGACGGCGGCTTGGACGCGGGTGAGCGTGTTGAAGCGGGTGATTCAGATTCTGTCGCAGCTGCCGGAAATGATGCTCTCGGAAATGCAGCTCTCGGAAATGATGACACGGCGCAGATGTCGGTAGGCAAGACACGGGAACAGGCATCCCCAAGCCTCGTAGGAAGCCGCCTCGGTGATTTTCAGGTGCTGAGAAAGCTGGGTCGCGGCGGAATGGCTGACGTGTATGCGGCCCGACAGTTGTCGCTCGGACGTGAGGTCGCCTTGAAGGTTTTACGCCCTGATTTTGCTCGTGACAACGATTACATCCACAGATTCCGCCGCGAGGCTCGCGCCGCAGCTAAATTGAATCATCCGGATATTGTCCAGGTTTACGATGTTGGGAGTGTGGATTCCATTCACTACATCGCACAGGAATTGATTGATGGAGAGAATCTTCGTCAATCGCTTGATCGCAATGGTGTGATTGGTACGGCAGAGGCAATTGAAGTGTTGGTTGGGGTGGCCTCGGCACTTGAAGTTGCCGCGGAAGCCGGAATCACGCATCGGGATATCAAGCCTGAAAATGTGATGCGTAATGTCAGGGGGATCATCAAAGTTGCCGACTTCGGGCTGGCAAGAATTGGCACCGATGTGGATGCGACACAGTCCAATTTAACTCAGGTTGGTCTGACTCTGGGTACACCACGCTACATGAGTCCTGAACAAGTGCAGGGCAAGAGTGTTGATTCGCGAAGTGATCTCTATTCTCTTGGTGTCACAGTCTATCACTTGTTGGCGGGGCGACCGCCGTTTGAAGCCGAAGACTCCCTGGCGCTGGCGCTGATGCATTTGCACGAAACGCCGTTGCCGCTCGATCGGAATCGCGCTCGATACAATTCCGAGGGTGATGCAGATCTGCCCGAATGGCTGATCGCTGTCGTCAGTCGCCTGATGAGTAAACTGCCGCAGGATCGATTCCAGTCGCCAAGTGAGTTGCTCGACGCAATCCGGAATGAGGCAGCCATCTCAAGCTTGGGAGGTTTGGGCGTTGGCACTGCTGCGGCCACCATCCGATTGCAGCGCGCGACTGACCGTAGTCGCACACGCCTCGGAAAAAGAAGTTTGGCGATTGCCGCAGTTGTTGTGTTGCCCATGATTGTTGGTGGGATGGTGTGGTGGTTGGCCGCCGGGAGAACGCGAAAGAGTGTCAATGAGTTGCTCAGTTCCGAAGTGGTGACGCAGGCAGATTCGGTTGATCAGCAATTCATCATGGCGATGTACCGAAATGATGAGGCAGCGTGGCGTTCAGTGATGGAATTCTTTCCCATGGACGACAACGCCACCTATGCGGCCTATCATGCCAAGGCGACCTTGCAGTTGACGCGTTTGTTCATCCGTGATGGTCGACTTCTCGAAGCAAAAACACTTCTCGAGTCTTTGCTGCAGGAAGCGAGTGTTGACCAGGTTTATCAGGCTTTGGCATTGGCGCAGCTTTGCCAATTGCTGGAGCAGTTGGAGCGGGTGGAGCAGTTTGCCAAGGCGAGACGCGAATTCCAGACAATGTACAGCGAATTGAGGACAAACAATCCTGAGGCGGAGAGGTTGATTGATCAAACCCTCACTGCGGAGATGCGTTTGACGCTGGGAATCGATGATTCCTGATCGGCCATCCATGGACGCGGTAGGAAACTCCGTCCCGGCTTCTAATGCCCCCCTGAGGAACGCCCTTGCTCGTAGCCCCGAGGTGTGCCCAGCCCACGCATCAGGGTTGCCGTGCGACTGTGCGGTGGTTGATAACGTGAGAAAGGAAGGTGCCTGAAAATATGGTTTCGAGGCTGATGGCGGTGAAAATCCGATTTCTTCAAAGAGACTGGGCCATCAAAGAGACTGGGCCATCAAAGAGACTGGGCCATCAAAAAGGTCGGGCCATCCACGGAAAGTGTCGAATTTGGCAAATTGCGTCTGATCCTCAGTTAAACTATTGTTTTAGCTGTTTCAATTCTGGTCTTCATTCTCTGTCCTGAACCCCGCTGACCGCCATGATTTCCTTTGCTTTTTGGGTTGTGTTCATTCTCTTGTCAATCGTTGCGATCCCCGTTGCGGCAAGCTTGGACAAGCGAAGACTGAGGGCTCAACTTGCCTCGGCTGAATCTGAAGCGATCAGTGAAGTGGAAGAGCCCTCAGAGGAATTGGCCGAGGGAGAGGCCGAAAGCGAGGAACCTGCTGCTTCGATCTTTGACGTTGAACCTGATGGCAGCGAGACCCGGCAAGCAGAAATTCTTGATGGTCTGGGGGGTGATGATATGGTATCCCAATTCCCTGATTTCGACGTGGCTTACTTGAACGCAGCGTGCCCAGGGGGTGCGGCAGAAGCGGGTTCCGCGAACTTGACTCTGATGAAGACAGGCATCACCTCTTGCGTTCGTAAGAGTTGGCTTCTGGGGCGAATCTCGTGCTACTGGATGGTCAAAGGTGATGCGGACAAGGCGTTTCAATTTGGCGTGCAATCGCTTCTTGCTGCTCAGGATGTCGCCGCCCAGGATGTCACGGCCACCCTCAGTTTCCTGCAGGCGGTATTTGCCGGTGCCAAGCAGAAAGACCTCGCAGCCAAACTGGAAACCATGCAGTCGGGTGCCGAGGGGCCTGTCGACGCAAAGCAGATGAAAAAGCTGGTCAAGAAAATGGGCAGTCGCAAAAGCAAGGCTGCCGTGTCTGATGCTGCAGCACGCTTGTTTGCCAAAGGACTGTAAACAGAACGACCCGTAAACAGAACGACCCGCAAACACCGCTTGGACTTGCGCACCACTAGCGGTCAGGAAGTTGGCATCAGGATGCGATCTGTGAATCCAGCACCAACTGGTCGATTGCCGTGCATAGGGCAGTTGGCAATGGCAAGGTTTTGGCGGTTTCGCGGATCTGATTCGGAGTGTGTCCCCCCACCAACGCCATGCTGATTCCAGGTTGCGACAGAACCCAACCGATGGCCATTTGGGCGGGAGTCAGGTTGGCTTCTTCGCCCAATCGGCTGATGCCATCGATGATTTGATGCGCACGTTCGCGAGCCACACCTTGAAAAATCGGATAACCCGGGCGACTGTCGCCTTGGGCGAATTGGTGATCACGTTTGATTTTGCCCGCCAGCAGACCTTTCATCAGTGTCCAGAATGCATAGACGTTGATCTTGGTCTGTTGGCAGTTCGGAATCAATTCGTTAAGTGATTCACGCTGCATCAAATTCAAGGGGCATTGGATGGCATCGCACTTGATGACCGTTTGAAATTTCCGCAATTGCTCGGTATTGATGTTGCAGACGCCCGCCCGAAGACAAAGTCCCCGTTGCTGTAATTCGGCAATCACCTCGGCTGATTTCTCCAGCGCGATGTTGGGGTCGGGGCTATGCAGCATCAAGAGATCAAAATAGTCCAGATTCATCCGGCGTAATGATTGCTCGGCATCTGCGACCAGTGATTCCCGGGAACCATCGATGATCCGTTCGCGGCGATCGTTCCAGCGTTGCCCGACTTTGCCAATCACCGTGAAGTCGTCACGTTGGCCCCGTAAGTGGCGGCCTAGAATGAGATCGCTCTCGCCCGCGTAGCCATAGCTGAAGGCGGTGTCAAAGGTGGTGATGCCCGATTCGATTGCCGCACTTAATGTTTGGTCCGCGTCGCTTGTAGAAACGCCAACCGTGGTTATACCGGCGATCGGCCAGAGTCCCAGGGCGATGTGAGGATTGGACATGAACCATTCTCTGGTGCAGAAGTTCTCTGGAGCACAAGTGCTGTGTATGGCATTGGTTTAAACAAAAACAGCGTGAAGACGATCGTCTTCACGCTGTTCGTAATTGTCTGTGTACTTACCCAGTCGGATTTGAAACCTGAACCTGTCCTGTAGGAATGTCTCAGGTTCAATTGCAGAGGTTCAAGATTCGATGGTGAACCTGCTATCAACCCTAGAAGTTGAAACTGAGTCCGAGGTCGAGGCCCTGAACCCACATGCCCGAATCATTGAAGCTGAAAGCTGGACGTGCCGGCCATGGTGGACCCGACTGCCCGATTGGTGTTGGGCTGATGGGATTGATAATGCGATCCACTTGAGCACCTGCGAGGGCCACATTGTCAAAGTACAGGAAGCTGTATCCGATACTTAGTGACATGTTGTTACGCATGGAGTACTCGAGCTTTACATTTGCTTCCGGGATGAATGCGAACTTGTCCCGCTCGTAATTTCCCTGATTCCCCAGGGCAAGCAAACCGCCGCTGCCAGTGTCCGATGGCGAAACATGATTGCCGACAATGGAGACTTGTTGGTTCATATTTCCCAAGTGCACCTTGGTCAGTGACCGGAATGTCCAACGCCCTTCGGTCAGGATCATTTCAAAGCCGAGTTGTCCGCCGTTGAACTGGTTCTTGGTGTCAAAGTAGTCGTGGAATGCATAGCTGTCTGCAGAAGCCGTGTTGAATGTAATGCTGCTGATTTCCAGACTGTCGTCCAAATTCAAATGGGAGTATCCAGACAGGAACTCAACTTTGCATTTGCTGTTGCAATTGAGCCGCAGGCGAGTGTACGCCTCGGCACCCCACATGTTCACTGAGCTGTCGGCGGCCACGCTGCCTTCGAAATTTCCACCTCCGACAATCGAGCCGTTGATGCCACTGATCAGTAACGCGTCCTCGATGCCAACGCTGCTATTAAAGAAGGGACGCCCCATCGACTCGTTGACGGGACGAGCATCGGCGTAAAAAGAATCGTTATTGTTTGCAAGGATCCAGAAACGTCCCCCCACGCCCAGATTGTCCGTCAAGTATTTTCCGGCGTCCAATCGGAATCCACCCGAAAACTCACCCTCCAGCTTGTCGCCAAAGAGCACTTGGGCATCGGGGAGCACGGGGAAGGTGTTGGGAGCAGATCTTGTGACCAGAGGCGGTGACTCGCGGTCCTGAGTGTGCCAAAGAAGGAACTCAGTGCTGAGCCAGCTGTCATCCGGACAACGGTCAAAGATGCGGCCAATGCGTGAGCCTCGGCTAGGCTCACACGATGTTTCGCAGCCACCATCACAGGTCTCGCCGCAATCACAATCTGGAGTCTTTTCAGCTTCCGACTTGAAGGCAATGGGCTGGAAGGGTTGTACGATCGTTTCCTCAAGGCCATCGGGCGATTTAGTTTTCTTTTTGGGCTCGACGGAGGATTTTTTAACCGGTTTGGCTTGGGGCTCATCCGTGGTGTCAATCAAGGCTTCCGAAACCACCGCGGTGGGGGCTGCGATGATAGGGGGTGGCACCGCTTCGACAAAATTGGAACGCGTGCTCTCGGGAAGATCGGTCAGCATGCTCGGAGCTAAACCAATCACTACCGTGCCACGCTCGGTGGATGGAGCAAAAGTCGGAACCACATCGCCAACCACGTTGGAATCGAGGTCCGAAACCACGTTGGACGATCCGTCGCTGACGTAATTCGAATCCAAATCAGAGACGCTGTTGGCGCTGTTCGAGCCGAAAATACCTAGATCGCCAACCTGATTATCAGATTTGACGCTCGGGGCAGACTGAAGGCTCGGTTTGGATTTTGTATCGTAACCTGGTAAATCGCCAACGCCGGTTGCACCATCCTCAGCGAATGTCATGCTTGTGCCAGAGATTAGAAGGGCGGCGAAAGTGAGCCTTCTCAACTTGCTTTTCATAGGACGGTCCGTGCAGTCCGGGTACGTATATTGACTTATACGACTGAATCGACCTATTTCATCGTTAGATCAAGAACCAAACGAATCGCCGGAATAGTTGACTCAGCTTGCCTATTTTGTCGCCATGGCTTGGTTCTCAGACGCCAGAGCGATGGCGAGTATCGTTAGAATGGTGGTTTCATGGCATGGCCGCGGGAAACACGCCTGAGGTCGACTTGGAAACACAGCACCCCGTTCTTCACAATTTTGAAATAACATTAGATGTCAGCCGAAGAACATGGACCTGGCTTGGATGAAAATCCTGCCGGAAAAGAGAATCAAGGGTCTACACCGGGACAGCCTCAAGGATCCGGCCCACCACAGCCAGAGGAAACCGTGCAGCCTGGCACAGAGCTGTCTCAAGCAGGGGGGCCTGTGATGCCAGAAGCAGCAGCACCAGAAACAGGTGCCAGCGGGATGTTGCGCGATGATCTGCCGACTCTCCCCGGCCAGAATTCCGATTTGACGGATGCCGGCGTTACCTTTGGAGCAGGCAGTAGTGAGGTTGTTGGGCCAGATGCGCTCAGCGAGTCACAGCGAGCGCTTTCGGTGGCATCAGCACGCGGTTTTCGAGTCAAAATGTTCCGCTGGCGACGACAGTTGGCTGAGATCACTGCATTGGAGCCAGCGTTGATGGCTGAGAGCGACGCGATGCTCCGCAAACGCTCTCTCGCACTTCGCTATCGTGCCATGGCAGGTGAGCGACTCGGAAGCCTGCTTCCTGAGGGATATGCCCTGGTTCGCGAGGCAGGACGTCGTGCGCTCAAAATGCGGCATTACGATGTGCAACTCGTTGGTGGGATCTCGCTGTTTGAAGGTTGTGTTGCAGAAATGCAGACAGGTGAAGGCAAGACACTCACGGCGACCTTGCCTCTTTATCTTCATTCGTTGCTGGGCAAGGGAGCGCATCTGGCAACGGTCAACGATTACCTGGCGCATCGGGATGCGGAATGGATGCGCCCTTTGTTTGAGCGTCTGGGAGTTTCTGTCGGGGTGATTCAGACATCTGACGATCAGGGTAGTCGTCGTGATTCCTACGGCGCGGATGTGACTTACGGGACTGCCAAAGAATTTGGTTTTGATTTTCTGCGTGATCGCCTGTTGCTGAGGGCACAGAATCGTGTCGAGACAGAGATGCTGGGTGATGGTGGTGGCGGGTTTTCCGGGGCAGGTGACCAGATTGTCATGCGCGGGATGCACTTCTGCCTGGTGGATGAGGCAGATAGTATCCTGATCGATGAAGCACGTACGCCGCTGATCATCGGTAGTATTGAGGATACGGTGCGTGATCAGATTGTGGATACCTATCGGTGGGCAGCCGAGCATGGTGCCGACTACACGAAGGAAGACGATTACACGATCGATCCTGAAACAAAACAGTACGAGCTGACTGCGAAAGGCAGGCAACGGGTTCGAGCGTTACCCAAGAGCGATCTGGTTCGGACCATGGGGTTGGTCGATTTGTACGAGTACACCGAACGCAGTATCAAGGTGCATGAAGAGTTTCTGCTTGACCGGCAGTATGTCGTTCGCCCGGGAGACAAGGGGGTTGATGAGATTGTCATTGTGGACGAATTTACAGGCCGTCTGGCCGAAGGCCGCAAATGGCGGGACGGGATCCATCAGGCGATTGAGGCCAAGCAGGAACTGGAGATCAGTGTGCCAACTGGCCAAGCAGCACGGATCACCGTGCAAGACCTTTTTCTGCGTTATCCCCACCTGGCAGGCATGACGGGCACGGCTGCATCGAGTGCAGGTGAGTTGAGAAAAATCTATCGCACGCCGGTCATCCGAGTACCCACCAACAAGCCGCCCAAAAGAGTTCAGCTTGCCGATCGCGTGTTTGGCACCATGGAGGCCAAATTTGAGGCGATCGTGCGGGAAATTCAGGAAGTCCACGAGTCGGGCCGTCCCGTCCTGGTCGGCACACGCTCTATCGATAAAAGCGTGATTTTATCAACCATGCTCGAAGAACTCGGGATCGAGCATCAAGTCCTCAATGCGAATAATGTGGAGCAGGAAGCGGAAATCGTGGCCGATGCCGGTGCTCATGGAAAAGTAACGGTAGCCACCAACATGGCGGGACGGGGTACCGATGTGAAGTTGGAAATGCAGATCGAGTCGGCAGGTGGGATGCATGTGATTTGCACGGAACTGCACGATGCTGCTCGAATCGATCGGCAGTTGATCGGACGGTGCGGACGGCAAGGTGATCGTGGCTCCTATCGTCAATACCTTTCCCTCGACGACGATATCCTGAAAGGTGGACTAGGTCCCAAAAAAGCCGAACGCATGAAAACTCAGGGCACTCAGGTCGAGGGATCTGTCGACCGATATGCCGGACTCTTTCGACGAGCCCAACTCAAAGTCGAGAAGAAACACTTTCGTGACCGAATGATCCTGTTGCATCACGAAAAGGAACGAAAAAAAATGCAGCGTGAAATTGGTCAGGATCCGTATCTCGATACGCCCGATTGATCTCTCGGCGCAATCCCACTTTGGGTGTGTTGACTTCGGTTGTGTTGACTTC
>PKCN01000035.1 GCA_002862205.1 Planctomycetaceae bacterium
TCGGGTTTTCTCGGTACTCCAATCATGTGCCTGCACCCAGAACACCATCGGTGGTCCGCCCATTCCGACCAGTCCCTGAAAAAATCCGGACAAAGGGAAAGCAATCATGGCCCAGATCGGATGCAGATGCTGCCGCGGCGTTGGTTGAATGAAAATGATTGCCAGAGTAACCAGCAACACAATCATTCCTACAAGTTGCCGGACAGTACCTTCATCAACGAAGTCCAACAATTCCAGGACAACGATTCCAGTAGGCAAAAACAGAACTCGTCCCAAACCCGGCCAAATAACCTGCTTTGCATCAATGGAATCACGAAGGCTCCAGACACCCCAGATATTCTGTGGAATCGTTGCCACAAGGAGAGAACACTGCGCCGCTGGAATGCTGTAACCACACCACAACAGAGCGGGGACAATCACCAATCCAGCAGCAAATCCAGCAGCAGCTTGCACGAAAATCCCGGCACATAAAATGACGGCAAACGGGATCAGGGAAAAAATCGTTTCGACATTCATGTCGGCATGGTATCCGAACAGCTACCGCACTGTCAGGCTACATCACCTACATTCAAGCGTTGTTGCGTCAAACACGAAAACACGTGTATTTGGTCTGCGGGAATCAGCAGGGGCAGGATTTCGCCAACCCGTGGTATGTGGCAACTGACACCACGATCCAGAACGATCGTCAGGGCTGTACTACCGACCCAAACACTGACCTCCACTGTTTCCTGCACAACCCGACAGGCCTGCACCTTGGAACTTAAATCAATTCCTGGCCGACCGAGGCGTTGTTTCCTCGCATCGCCCAACAGAAACGCATTGGGTCTGACACCCACCATCACGCTACCGGAACGAGTATCAGACCTCAATGAGCCACTCAACTCCACCTCAGGGCATTCCATTCGAATACAACCGTCGACAAGCTCACCTGCCAGCCAGTTCATGGTGGGTGTGCCAAGGGCCTTTGCGACCGCGATCGCCTGGGGCCGGTCAAAAACCGTTGCCGGATCACCAATTTGAATGATTCTGCCCGCGTGCATGACGGCAATTTGATCTGCTACCCGCATCGCTTCAAGTCCGTCATGCGTCACATGAATGGTTGTACCGGGCACCTCGTGATGCCATTGCAGGACATCGCGTTGCAGTTGCTCTCGCACAGCCACATCCAAGGCAGACATAGGTTCATCAAGCAGCCGAACGGCCGTCCGCTTTGCCACGGCCACCGCAATCGCTGCACGCCGCAGTTCGCCGCCGCTCATCTGTGCCGGCAACTTGTCCAAGAGTTCCCCGATCCCAGTCATGGAAACCGCGTGCGAACAGCGTGTCTCGATTTCACTGGATCGACAACGCCCTCGAAGTGCGAGCCGTATGGTCTGCCCGATATTCAAATGGGGATAAAGCCCATCGTTTTGAAATACCATGGAAACATCGCGTTTTCGCGGTGGCAATTTGGTTACATCGGCTTCGTTCATGACCACCTGCCCCGAATCCGGGGTCTCCAGCCCAGCAATCATTCGAAGCGTGGTTGTTTTCCCACAACCGCTTGGTCCAAGCAAAACCAAATAACTACCGGACTCAACCATCAAATCGAGATCATCGAGAACCGTCTGATCCCGAAAACTCTTGTTCAATCGGCGAAGGTGGACAAAGGTCATACACTGAACCTGCAGGAAGAGTACGACGGCACGCGGGCTGGAATGTTCAACGACGTTGCGAAGGACTGCGAACGAACACAGTCTCGCAGGACTGGGTGCGGTAATTGCTTCTGAACATGATACAAAGCAAACGCGATTCGGGAATCACCAAGACGGAGGGTTGAGCTGATGACAACCTACCGCCACAGACTTCACCAAACATCTCTCAGGCCATGCCAATCATCAAGGCCCCGCAAATGACAAATCCCTCGCAAGATTCCCAGCATTCATCCCACCGGGCTAACATGCCTGAATAAAGCGAATGCAACGGTTATCGAACTCCTCCACCGAGTCCCGGACGAAATCGCCAACCAAAGAACGAACGGAAAAGGCTTGCCACCCGCGGGGAGGTTGAGCGATAATCAAGCAGAAGACTCATTTCCCCAGGAGCCACCTGATGAAGAAAAGCAGACAGATGACAATGCTGACATGCAGCATCACAGCCGCTGCAATTTTAGCAGCTCCCGGTGCCTGGTCAGCGTTGGCGCAAGATAAGGCATCCGGCAAAACCGCTGAGGAAGCAGCACCTTACAAAAAGAAAACCGAGCGGGAACTGCGCCGACAGCTCACGACCATGCAGTTCGAAGTCACTCAAAACGAAGGAACTGAACCAGCTTTCAAGAATCGTTACTGGAACAACAAGAAGCAAGGTGTTTACAAATGCATTGTGTGCGAACGCCAGTTGTTTACCAGCAACACCAAGTACAAGTCAGGCACGGGCTGGCCAAGCTTTTACGCTCCCTACAATTCGGCGAATGTGGCTTACCGCGAGGACAATAAATTTTTCTACACTCGAGTCGAGGTCCATTGCTCTCAATGTGGAGCGCACTTGGGTCACGTTTTCAACGACGGTCCTAAGCCGTCCGGAAAACGCTATTGCATGAACAGCGCCGCAATGAAGTTCATTGAAAAGCGTCCCACAGCGAAGCAACCGGCTCAGGGCAAGCAACCGGCTCAGGGCAAGGGACCGGAAGGGGACAAAGGACCAGCCGGGGTGAAGCAACCGGCCAAGGAGAATTGACCAGCTGGGGAAACAAAACTTCAGCAGCGAACAGGACAGGTACTTTGGCAAAGAAACATTGATCGCAGTTAATCGGACAGGTTGGCTAAATTTGTTGCAGGCTCAACCCGCTTCTCACTGTTGTTTCACATCCACCCCAAGAATTTTCAGGTGAGACACCGTCCGTGGTTCCCCCTGCGTCGTACCCGGAAGACCAGCGGGAGCGAAGATCCGCGGGAGCATTGGCAGTCGGGACGCATGCTATTGCTTTGGATAGACATGGGTTGTTGGCGTGTTGTCCTGCCAGCAGGTTGCGTCTGCAGACAGCGCTGCACCAGCAGCGACAAGCGATCCCTGCGGGCCGTTTCTCACTGCCTCATTGCCCGGTCCAGGGTTACGGGGCAGATTTCATGATGAAATTACGCGTCACCAGCGAAGTTTGAAGGTGCGTGCAACGGCCATCAAGACTAGATTGCTGACTTCTTAGTCAACCATGCTGTGGAACCCAACATGACCTGCACCCGCAACCCGCTCTTCATTCTGCTCATTCTGTGTCCAATGCTTCTCTCGCTGCCTCGCGTAGCGGCGGACGCGCCGTCCACCAATCAGTCACCGCCAGTCGACCCAGCCATTTTGACCATCAATCGGATTTACGATGGTTCAGAATTCAGTGGCAAGTCTTTTTCAGGGCAATGGTTATCCGACACGGACAGCTACACAACCATCGAAACCACGTCCTCGGGCGAACAACAGATTGTCAGACATGATGCGGGCTCGGGTGCGACCGACGTTCTGGTAGACGCCGATGCCCTGACTCCAGCCCAGTCCACCGGTCCTTTGAAGGTAGAAAGCTACACGTTTTCTCCTGACCAGAGCCTGCTGCTGATTTACACCAATAGCAAACGCGTCTGGCGAAACAACACCCGCGGTGACTACTGGTTGCTGGATCGTGCTGCTGGTCAACTCAAGCAACTGGGCGGCAACATCCCACCCTCAACGATGATGTTTGCCAAGTTTTCACCGACTGGAAAGCAAGTCGCATACGTGCACGACAACGATGTCTACGTTGAAGACCTGCTCAATCACACCATCCAGAAAGTGACCACGCGTGCCAGCGACGCCATCATCAATGGAACGACCGACTGGGTCTATGAAGAAGAACTCGGACTGCGTGATGCTTTCATGTGGAGCCCTGACGGAAAACAGATTGCTTTTTGGCAACTTGATACCAGTGCGGTGCCACAGTTCCCCCTGGTCAATCACACTGATTCGCTGTACCCCGAGGTGACATGGTTTGGTTACCCCAAGGTGGGCCAACACAATGCAGAATGTCGCGTTGGTCTGGTTGAAATCGAGTCTGGTGAAACAAACATGATCGAATTGCCTGGTGATCCGGCGGAGCACTACATTCCACGCATGGAATTCCTGCCTCAGGATCGCGATCTTGACCAACAGCCTCGAATCCTGATTCAGCAACTCAACCGGCTACAAAACACAAACCGTATTTCCCTTGCTGATTTTCGTAGCAACACGGTCTCAGAAGTGATGGTCGAACGTGATGCAGCATGGATTGATGTCCACGACGAATTGAACTGGCTGGATGATGCCTCAAGCTTCACTTGGATGAGTGAACGTGACGGATGGCGGCACCTTTACATCGTATCGCTGGACGATGGGGCCACCAGACAGGTAACGACCGGAAATTTTGATGTCATCGAATTATTAAAAGTAAGCGAGGCCGACAAGAAGGCCTACTTCATTGCTTCACCGGACGAGGCATCCCAGAGGTATCTTTACAGCGTCAACCTCGATGGCACCAACTTGCAGCGGGTGACTCCAGCGGGCATGGCTGCAACTCACAGCTACAAAATTTCACCAGACGCCCAGTGGGCAATTCATCAGGTCTCTCGTTTTGACGAGCCACCCGCCTGGGATCTGATCACCTTACCCGAGCACAAACTGGTACGCTCACTGGAATCAAACGAGGACTTCAGAAAAACCATCAACGCATTGTCGCGAAAGCCGACGGAGTTTTTTCGAGTCACGCTACCCAGTGACGACTCGGCCGACGAACAGGAATCGGCTCCCGTGGAACTTGAAGCATGGTGCATGCTTCCGCCGGATTTCGACAAGACCAAAAGTTACCCGCTTCTGATCTACGTTTACGGCGAACCAGCTGGAACGACGGTCGTCAATCGCTGGAGCAGCAGAGCTTACCTATGGCATCAGCTGATGGCACAGCAGGGCTATGTGGTGATGAGTTTTGACAACCGCGGCACCAAGTCACCTCGTGGCAGGGCGTGGCGAAAAAGCATTTATCGCAAAATTGGAATCATTCCTCCGGCGGATCAGGCTGCAGCTGCCCGTGCAGTATTGAAAGACCGTCCTTACCTGGATCCTGAACGTGTCGGCATTTGGGGTTGGAGCGGCGGAGGGTCGTCAAGCTTGCATGCCATTTTCAAACACCCTGATCTTTATTCCACAGCGGTTGCGGTCGCGCCGGTTCCCAACCAACGCTACTACGATACGATCTATCAGGAGCGTTACATGGGATTGCCTGATACAAACGTCGAGGGGTTCACCGAAGGATCACCGATCAATTTTGCGAATCAACTTGAGGGCGACCTGCTATTGATCCATGGGACTGGTGATGACAATTGCCACTATCAGACTTTGGAATTACTGATCAACGAGCTGATCAAACACAACAAGCAATTCAGCATGATGTCCTATCCGAATCGGACTCACTCCATTCGCGAAGGCAAGAACACGACACGCCACCTGCGTGACCTGATGACCAGATTCATTCTGGAAAATCTGCCACCCAACTCGAGCCCGGCGTCACAAAACTGAACTTTGTCCTGCTAGAACTGAATTCCCATGTCAATCGAACCCGGTTGCCAGTTTGCCAGCGATAATACTGCTGGCATCTGTCCCGAAGCAATGTCCGCGATGATCCAGGCGAACCAGGCCTCCGCCAGACCCTATGGAGAAGATCCATGGTCCAAGCGTGCGACGGCGTTGATCCGTGATTTATTCGAAGTGGATTGTCAAGTCTTCTTCACCTTCAACGGCACTGCAGCAAACGCTCTTGCGTTGTCCACGATGTGCCAATCTCACCACAGCGTGCTGGCCCACCAATGGTCACACGTTGAAACCGACGAATGCGGAGCACCTGAATTTTTCTGCAACGGCAGCAAAATCCTTTTGGTGCCCGGAGCACATGGGCGTGTGGATGGCGAAATGGTTGCAGAAATCGCTGGCAGTCGAACCGACGTGCACTTCCCAAAAGCCAAGGCTGTCAGCGTCACCCAATCAACCGAGGTCGGCACCGTCTATGACCTCGATTCACTGCAGTGCATCGGTGAGAGTGCTCGCCAATGCAACCTGAATTATCACATGGATGGCGCGCGATTCGCAAACGCAATCGCGACACTCGGGGTTGCTCCCAGCGAAGTCACGTGGAAACGCGGTGTCGATGTGCTATGCCTGGGAGGCACCAAAAATGGAATGGCTGTGGGTGATTGCGTTGTCTTTTTCAACCATGACCTGGGGCAGGAATTCGAATACCGCTGTAAACAAGCGGGGCAACTTGCCTCAAAAATGCGATTCCTCTCAGCCCCGTGGGTGGGACTTCTGACCGACCATGTCTGGCTTAACAACGCCAAGCACGCCAACAGGATGGCCAAAACACTCGCCAGCGGTCTTGAAGCACTTGGAGTTCGCATTGCCGCGCCTGTCGAGTCCAATGCAATTTTTGCAGACTTGTCCCCCAAGCAAACCGCAGCCATGCGTCAACGTGGCTGGATTTTCTACGAGTTTGATGGCATTGGAACCCCACGCCTGATGTGTTCCTGGAAAACAACGGAAGAGGAGATCGACGCTTTTCTTGCAGACTGTAAAAATGCGGTTCAGGCAAGTATGGTAGAGCAGCAGGAACGTTCTTGCGATTGATAACAATCGTTACATTTCGGATTCGGAATCCGTGAGCTCAAAACGCTTCCAACTCCGATCCGTCAATTCGTGTCGAGCCAAGTGGCAGCACTTCTGCGTCACCAAGTCTGCAACGCTGCCTGAGAGAAATTTGATGGTCCTGCTTGCCCGTATGCAAGTCCGAGGACAAACGACGGGACAAATCCCAAAATGGTAACAACATCATGACAAGTGGTACGCTGATCGTCGCAATGCTCATTTTCATATCGCTGCTGTGCGTTGGCATTGGCGTGCTGATTGTCCGCGAGTTGCGTCCCGCGGAAGAAACAGCAAACGCCGAAGATATTGCATCAGAAAGCTTTCGATCTTCGAAGAAAATGCAGGGCACGGTTGGCGGGCAAGTGGATGCGAAAACAATCAATCCTTACCAGCCACAGGCCACCGATACACGCCACCTTCGTGACAGCGGATCCAATTCGCCGTCATGATGTGATGGAAACTGCTCCACCTCACACGGATTCCAACAATCCTTTCGTGCTATGGATCGTGCGCATGGTCTGGCGAAGGCTACTGTCCACAAAATTACTTTCATCAAGGATGACCCCGCTTCAGGATTAGGCTGCTTACTGGACATGATTCAGTGAACCCAGATCGTGTGGTGCAGATGCAAGGAGCTCACCCTTGCCGGACTGGCAATGGCAACGAGGTCGATCTCCCAATTTCAAATCCTGACCATGCATCTCTTCGACAGAAAAGCCAGCGGCAGAAAAGCCAGCAAAACACTCACAGGCAGTGGTTGCAATCTTTCGGCTGGCTGGCAATGACACAAACCACGAGCCCGCTATTGGCTGAAGAAAAAACAGCTCTTGGTGCAACAGCTTCCGGCGAGGAAAAAGTAGTTCAGTGAGCTAATAGGTCAAGCAGAATCACGAGAGAGCAGATACAATCTCAGTGGCTGATACAGCGAGCGAATCGATCGTGACGAGCTCACTTCTCTGCCGCGACGCCTGCACACCTTATGCTCACCCAAAAGAAGCTGAGTTCATGCCCACCCAAACGAAACTGACTTTTATCCCGCATCGACGTTTCACGAGCACACCTGAGTTCCCAGTGGCTGGAATTCCCCGGAATCATCGTGTCCGCGTGTGCTTGTTTACCATGCTGCTTCTGCCACTTGTCCTGCTGTTGACGACTCAGGCAACACTTACAGGAGCAGAGGCAGAATTAACATCGCGTCCCAACATCGTGATGATTGCCATTGACGATCTCAACGACTGGATTGAACCACTAGGGGGTCACCCTGACGTGAAGACGCCTGCCATGAATCGGTTGGCCGAGCGTGGGCTTACGTTTACCAACGCCCACTGCCAGGCGCCACTTTGCAATCCAAGTCGAACATCGCTGATGACGGGAAAACGCCCCACTTCTACAGGGGTCTATGGTCTGAGCCCGTGGATCAGAAATGTCCCCGAACTAGCGGACCTTGTCACACTTCCACAACACTTTTCACGGCACGGCTACCGGACTTTGATTGGTGGCAAGATCTACCACGGCAGCAATGGTCGAAGAAAAGGCAAGGGACAAAAACAGAATCAGGAATGTGATGCATGGGGCCCCAACGCGTCGGTTGGCGTTAGACCCAAGGCCAAGTTGATTCCACCAACTCCGGGTGGCAATCATGTTCTGATGGATTGGGGCACGTTTCCGCACCGCGACGAAGACAAGGGTGACTGGAAAGTCGCTTCATGGGCAGTGGAACAGATCGACCAGATGCCAACGGACAAACCCTACTTCTTGTCAGTAGGATTTTTCCTTCCGCATGTCCCTTGCTACGCGACGCAGAAATGGTTCGACCTGTATCCGGACGAAACTCTGACAATGCCACCCATTCTGAAAGGTGACCGTGAGGACACCCCAAACAGTTCCTGGTACATCCACTGGGATCTTCCTGAACCAAGAACAAGTTGGCTTGAACAGAACAAACAGCTGCGTCCTTTGGTTCGTTCGTATCTGGCCTGTGTCAGTTTTGTTGACAGCCAGGTTGGCAGGGTACTCGACGCAGTCGAAAGGTCTCCTCAGGCCGACAACACAATCATTGTTCTATGGAGTGACCATGGTTACCACCTTGGAGAGAAAGCCATTTCAGGAAAGAACTCACTTTGGCGTCACTCAACCCGTGTCCCGTTGATTTTCGCAGGCCCGGGGATTCCGGGCGGGAAAAGCTGTGATCAACCTGCTGAGCTACTGGATCTGTATCCAACTCTCAGTGGTCTTGCCGGTCTGCCCGGCAGCACCCAAACCGAAGGGATCAGTCTGGAACCTCAAATCGACGATCCGAACACGAGCCGCCAACGACCTGCCATGTGCACTCACAACGCAGGCAATCACTCAGTTTGTGATCAACGCTGGCGTTTGATCCGCTATGCGGATGGTCAATCAGAGTTGTATGACCGCCAAAGCGACCCATGGGAGCACAATAATCTGCTCAAAGACGACCCGTTTTTCAGGGAGAGAAGCAAACTTGATCCCTCGGCAAGTCAAGCCGCGGCGACTCTGCTGAAGTACCTGCCGGATCGCGAACTTCCTCTGGCACCTGGCAGCAGGGCCCGAATTCTGGAAAAGCGGCCAGATGGTTTCTACTGGCAGGAGAAGAAAATTGTTCCAGAAGATCTCGTTGAATAGTGTCGAGCGCGAAGCCAAGTCGCACCCAAGGGATTGGTTTACTTGGTTTTTCGTGCCCTGGCAGCTCATGGCATTCCCCTTTGATAGCCCGGAATTCTGATTCATCTGGCATCGAAATCACAAGTCGGCGATTTGTTGTCAGAAGTTAGGCGGGTTGCCGAATCGTCAGAATCCTTCGATAGTATTCGCGTGTTGCGTCGGCATTTCCGGCGTGACACACAAGATTTTCGTCCCGCCCATTCCATCTTTAGAAGTAAAGAGTTCGCGATGAGTGTTTTGGTAACCCAACAAGCTCCTGATTTCACTGCACAAGCCGTCATGCCTGATGGTCAGTTCAAAGAAGTCTCCCTCAGCGACTACAAGGACCAATACGTCCTGTTGTTTTTCTGGCCATTGGATTTCACGTTTGTCTGCCCCACCGAGATCATTGCCTTCAGCGATCGTGCGAAAGATTTCGCAGATCTGGGCGTTCAGATTCTGGGTGTATCGATTGACAGTCACTTCACGCACTTGGCGTGGACCAACACGGCCCGTGATCAGGGCGGAATCGGCAAGACCGATTACCCATTGATCGCCGATCTGAACAAGCAGATTTCCCGGGATTACGATGTGCTGCTTGACGGCGGTGTCGCACTTCGAGGTCTGTTTTTGATCGACAAAGCCGGCATTGTTCGCCATCAGGTGGTGAACGACCTGCCGCTGGGCAGAAGCGTGGATGAGGCGTTCCGAATGGTCCAAGCCCTCCAGTACTTCGAGCAAAACGGTGAGGTGTGTCCCGCGAACTGGAACGAAGGCAGTCGAACGATCAAGCCTGACGTCGAACAGAGCAAAGAGTTCTTTTCGGCTGAATACAGCGACTGAGCACCAATTCTGAATTTTCACACATCGTAAGGCCGAACGAAATCATGTTTGGCCGAACGCTGCAGACGAATCGTGATTCATCGTATCGCGTTTCATCGAATCGTGTTTTCCTATCGTGTCTGGCATCACCATGTGGATCACTAACCAACTCGGCGTGGCAAGTTGGAGCGACGCCGGAACTCAATGGCCATTGGACGCCCGAGGCGGACAAGCAATCCGCTTGGGTAGAACGGGTGCCACGGCGCAATTCAAACCGGTGGACAATCCAACGCTTCCCGCCGCAGACGAGCAATTTGTGCGAGGTCGCCGCTGGAACGTCAATTATCCCCAATCAGAGCACCGACATGCCCTGCGTATCGCTTTTGAGGTGATCAGCACGACCTCAGAAAGCCTGCTGCTTGAGGCGACCCTCTCAATTCAAACGGATCTTCTCGATTCACATCCGAAAATCGACGTCCAATTTGATGGACACTCGATTGAAAGATTGGCCTGCATCAGTGGGAGCGAGCACCCTGCCAGCCAATCTGGCTCGGCGGCAGTGACAACAGCAAGATCTGACTCCGTGTTCGCAGCAGTCTTTTTGGGCCCACACGACAGCCCTTTCACCACGGATCTGTCGACACCGGAATCACTCAAACTGAGACTCTTTGGAGAGTTTTTGGAAAAGGGTGTAATCCGCAAGGCCCGCCCCTGGATCCTGCTCAGCCACGCTCCAAGCGAACCAAGTCAGTCAGAACTTCAGGCGATCTGGGACCAACTTGCCAGCCGCCCTCTACCACTCGCGTCCTGACAGGGTGGCCGCAGCGTTGCATGCGACGCTGCTTCATTTGAAACCACATCCTGCGTTGCCGAAAAATCTTGCCATTCGCGTCACGCCGAAATCATGCCCGTTGCTTTGAACGTTTAACGCTGCGCAACGCCCCCACAAGATCCTCCCAGCAGGCACCTTCCCCACACCCCAGCCTTGCAACGAGATAGTCTCTCAAACCACGTTTGCGCGTGGCTCAGCAAACCACCGCTTGAATCTGCCATGATTCTCTGAAGGGTGTCATGCCCAGGAACATGTGCGGTAAGGATTGCCCCAATGATCGATGTTTTCGGCTATGATACTGGGTTGTCATGCATCCCCACCTCCCACCTTTGGAGTTCTCTCTCATGAAATCATCACGTCGTGGATTTCTCAAAGCGACCGCAGCAGGATCTGCCCTAGCTGTATCAACCGATGCAATTGCTCAGGACGACTCGAAAAAGCTTCGTCTGGCTTCCATCGGCGTTGGCGGTAGCCGAGGCCGATACAGCCGGGGAGGTGCAATTGCACATGACGCGGCCCGACACGCCAATATGGTCGCCGTGTGCGATGTTGACGATGTCCATACTGCAGAATTCAACAAAGCGTTTGATGGAAAACTCAACACCTATCGCGATTACCGCGTGATGCTGGAAAAGGAAAACCTCGACGTCGTCACGATCGGCACACCTGACCATTGGCACGTCCCAATCGCCATTGCCGCGCTCCGCGCCGGTGCGGACGTGTATTGTGAAAAGCCATTGACTCTGACCATCGACCAAGGGAAAGAAATCCGCAAAGTGGTGGAAGAAACTGGTCGGGTCTTTCAAGTGGGGACCCAGCAACGCAGCTCAAAAGACAAGTTCCTGACGGCAATTGCGATGGTGCAGAGTGGACGTCTGGGAAAGAAGGTCAACGCCTACGTAGCCATTGGCGGGGCACCTTCGGATGGTCCATTTAAAAACACCGAAGCTCCCGATAACCTTGATTGGAACATGTGGGTAGGTCCAGCCCCAGCGGTGGAGTACTGCAATGAGCGTCGTAGCATGTTCCGCTGGTACTTCGAATATTCCGGCGGAAAGATGACTGACTGGGGTGCACACCACATCGACATCGCACAATGGGCGCTGGCTCCGGGCGAAGACGGTCCAGTCAAAGTATCCGGAACCGGAAAATTTACCAACGTTGTCCCCGATGACTTCAATTGGCAAAAATTCCTCGACGGAGAAGCATCACTGCCCAACGCGTACAATACCGCGACGTCCTTCAGCATTGACCTGACGTACGGCAACGGATCCGTCATGAGCGTGAACAATCATTACAAACGCGAAGGTGACAATGTCGACTTTGGGAACGGTATTCTGTTTGAGGGTGAAAAGGGACGAATCTTTGTCAATCGTGGCAGAATCGAAGGCAACCCTTACAAAGCTTTGACGGATAGCGACCGTGCTGAATTGGACGAACGGATCGTCAAGATGTGCAAAGGAAAGCAACCCGGCAGTCACATGAAGAACTTCTTCGATTGCATTGGTGATCGAAGCAAACCAATCTCAGATGTTTGGTCGCACCATCGGACGATGACCTCATGTCACCTCTGTAACATTGCCCTGATGCTTGGCCGTGACTTGCAATGGGACCCCAAGGCGGAGCGTTTCATCGATGATGATCAAGCGAACGCATTGATGACGCGCAAGTCCCGCGATTTCGATCCCAAAGCCTGACAAAACGGGTCGCCGACCAGCAACAACGAAAACGTCGGCATGAAAACAAGTCGTTGAACCAAATCAATGACGACAAAAAAACGGGTGTGGGCAATCGCCCACACCCGTTATTCATTTCAGCCATCCAGCTCAGACCTTGTCGGCTGCTGGTACCTCGAATCCGCTGCGATAATCCCGAGCCAGCATGCTGTTGGCCGCATCATTATTCGTGAACCGCTCGGTGGCGTTGTCGAACTTCAGGAGAGGACCGAGCGACAGTGGTGTCTTTGCCAGGTCAACATTGCTCTTTTCCAGGTGCTCGACGGTACGTTGCAAAGTCGCCGCGTTATCATCGAGACTCTTAATCGATGCCAATGCCTGCTTGATGTCACCCACAGATGCTCGATTCTGTTCACCTAGGTAATAGGAAATATTGCCAAGATGACTGACTCCAGCCGACAAGTGACCGGTCATCGCATCAGCGTTCAGTGAATCATAGTCACGTGAGACACAAGCATCGATAAAGTTGGCAAAGTGGGCATCGCCAACGTTACTGACTTTGAACTCCTTGACCTGCTTCATGTCGTTGTCAAAAACTTTACAAAGGTCATATCGCGTCTGTGCAACATAGCCATCGGTGCCATAAAAGATGACACCAATTTTGTTGCCTTTGCCTTTACCGAACATTCCTTCGACCTCTTTCCCCGCCGACTCAGACACATCCAGACCTCGCGTCTCAAAGACGATGCACTTGTCACCGTAGTCATAGATACTGACCTCCGTGTTTGCAGTGTCACCGGCATCAACGTATTTCTCATCCTTGCGTTCCGCTGGGTAACCCAACCGTCCACCGTAACTGATGACTGCTTCTGGATGACGGTCCAAACCCAATCCCCAGCGGGCGATATCAGTTTGGTGTGGCCCCTGATTGCCGAGATCACCGTTACCGTAATGGCGCTGCCAGTGCCAATCGTAATGAAATCGCTGACGCGTCAACTTGGGGTCGGTGTATGAAGCCGGCCCGCTCCACAAGTTGAAATCAACATTGTCAGGAATGGTGTAATCGCCGAGAGAGCCAATCGACTTACGTCGCTTGTAACAAAGTCCACGGGCAAATTTCACATCACCGATGCCACCATCGGCAATGAATTTGACAGCATCCTGACAAGCCCCACTGCTTCGGGATTGGGTTCCTGTCTGGAACATCCGCCCATAGCGTTTTGCTGCCGCAACCAGAGCTCGCCCTTCATGTATGTTGTGGCTGACTGGTTTTTCAACGTAAACATCTTTTCCAGCTTGCATCGCCCAGACGCCCATCAACGCATGCCAGTGATTGGGTGTCGCGCAAGTCAGGATATCGACTCCATCCATATCCAATGCCTCACGCACATCCTTGAATACCTCAGGCGCTTTGCCTTGCATTTTTGCAACCTGATCAGCACGCTTTCGTCCCACCTCTTCGTCAATGTCGACAATCGCACGGATCACCGTTCGTGGATCCTTGTTGAATCCACGGATATGCTCACCACCACGACTATTCACGCCAGCGACGCAAACTCCCAATTGTTCGTTCGGGCTTTGAGCTGAGGCTCTTGCGAGAGACGCGGTGGCTACGGTAGCAGCGGCTGCTGCGGAAAATTGGCGACGGTTCAGTCTAGACATGGGGGCAGGTCTCAGATGCAGAGTAGGGGAGGGAAAAACAACGGCTACAGGCATCATTATTACACGGATATCGAGATCGTGCAGCCATATTATTCCTGCCATCAGGTGAGAAAAAACGGTCGGAACAGAACTCTCTGATCAAAACAGATTGCAATACCGCCATCCCAGCCAGATCCCAAAAGCATGCTTCGACTGCGTGACCCGCCAGGCAACCTGGCCCAATCGGGGCAAGCTACTCAACATCCCGTAAAATCGCCGCTGAATCAGCGAAATCCACCATTATAAATCAGCCAAAGCTGATATGCCGGCGTGGCTGATGCACCCAGCAAAAAGAGTACCCCTGCAGCCAAAAGAGACCGCACATGCCAGACGGAATTCCCCTGTCGACGACCGAGGAAAGCCCAAAAGAAACAAATTCCTGCTGCAAGCCCGACCGTGTTGAGCAACGCATCACTCCACGATCCACTACGTCCAAAATGACGCTGAGCGTACTCCATCCCAACCCCAAACACGAACAAGCTTGTGCCCACAAACAAAACCCGCTTCCAGGTTTCAGCAACGAGAGAGCGTGAATTGATCTGCGACACCTCAGCTCCACGCATGCTCGACAGCGAGATCACAAACAGAATGACAAACACCAGCGTCGCAAAAATGGGGGCATGCGCCAGATCCGCCAGTGGGCTTGCCTGCGGCCCACGAATCGGCACAGGCATCAAAAGCCCAAACACCACGAGGCCCAACGCGATGCCAACCATCATCACACGCTTGATCATCTGAGCCCCGGTGTTTTCCTCAATAAGAGCGTCGCTGAACCGGTTTCTTCTTTCATGCAACATCCTCAACCGTTCCTCTTGTCGCGAACTCCATCATTGAACTTGCCTCCCCTTTGTTTCTTCCTGCTTCCTTCCTGCTTTCTCAGATGCATTAGATTCTGTTCCAACACAGCGATTGCCAACACAACGATTGCCAAGACAGCGATTGCCAAGACAGCGATTGCCAAGACAGCGATTGCCAACATGATTCCCCACGAGCCCGAGTCAAGAAATAGATGCAGGTTTTCAGGAATACACTCACAAACAAGGCTACCGCTCTCTTTTCCGAGCGGGATTGTGATTTAGCAACGGTTACCAACGCTCATGCATTTGCACTACTCCACGCTCGTCTATTCGGGCCAAGCTCGCACCTGATTGGCCATCTGATGCAACAGCAGGTCCATTTCACCTCCGAGGTGCTCAGAAACCGGGCTGACTCTTGCATTCATCAGAGCAACAAAATTTTTGCCATCGTGTCTCCTTATCAGAATACTCGCGGTGCCCGGCAGTGAACCTGTATGCCAATGATTCAGTTTGCCATGACGCACCACACGATTGCTCCAGCCAAACGAATAGTAGACGGGTTTTTCGCTACCATCCTGCGCATGCCCTGCAGCACCTGGTGGGCGTTGATGCATCAATTGGATACTTTTTTCGGACAGAATGGGACAAGTTTCAGGGTGATCGAAAGCCGCGGCAAACTTCGCCAAATCAGAGGCCGAGGCCAACCAACCTCCGTGTGAGTCCATCGCCTCCAAATTCCACGCACCATAGGGATGGGGCACCTCTTGCCTCAAATCACTCTGAAAGACAGAAGTTCCAGTGCCAGGATGATAGTACCGCACTTCATGCGCAGCTCGGCGTTCTAAGCGAGTCGCCCCTAAACGCATTTGCGTTGCCCCAATCGGGTCAAGCACATTTTTCTTCACATACGACTCGTAGGACAGTCCACTCAACTTCTCAATCACCCGACCCAACAGGCAATATCCGAAATTTGAGTAGGCATACCGCTCACCTGGCACAAAGTCGAGTGGTTGTTTCAGCATCGCATGGATGACAGCTTGCGGATCCGCAGGTGGTTCCATCCCTGATTTTTCGGCAAACGTGACAGATCGGAACATTGCATCGAACGATGCATTGCGGTCCCAACCACCACGATGCTGCAGTAAATGCCGAACAGTAATATCTCGCAACCGTTTATCAATTCCTTCTACAGCATCCACCACCTCATTCACTTCAAGCAGCGTGAACACCGAGTCATCGAGGCTGAGTTTCCCACGCTCATGCAATTGCAAAACCGCGACGGCAGTGATCGGTTTGGAAATACTTGCGATGCGAAAGAGGCTATCGCGATCCACTTTTTCATCCACAGCAATATCGGCATACCCATAACCCTTGGCAAAAACAACCTTACCACCATTGGTGACCGCAATGGAGGCACCGGGCAATCGATGCTTTTCCATGAACATGGCCATGGAACGATCATAGTTTTCAAATTGTGGCGTGGCCGCTGATGAAGTCACACGATGTGCCGCCAATTCCTGTTGATAGCCGGGACCTCGCAAAACCCGTCCCGGCCGTCTGCCCGTCAACTTGCCGCGTTCGAGCACGATTTGACCGTTGACCAAAACAAACTCCATGCCCTGTGAAACTGCATCTGGCTGACGAAAAGTCGCCTGATCCGCAATCCGCTCCTCGTCAAAAACGATCAAGTCAGCAGGTGCCCCGAGATCGATTCTTCCCCGATCAAACGCATAGACAGTCTTCGCTGCAGCAGAACTTGCCTGCGAAACCATGCGTTCGAGAGAGATGACATTCTGGTCCCTGACGTAGCGTGAGATGACGCGTGGAAACGCTCCAAAAGCTCTGGGATGCGAAGTTGTTCGACCACCACTGGCAGGCCCCACATCCGTGCAAAACGAAATGAATTCCTGCTGAATTGCCATGACCTTATTGGCCTCGGACATCGTTTCAGGCAAAACAAATGCACCACTGATGACCAGATTAAAAAACGTGCCCCATGGATCTTCTCCCTTAGCCTCCGCAACCTGCGCAAGTGGTAATCCATCCCACTGTCGGTATTGCGGATGATTGCTTCTACCAATCACAATCCGATTCCAATCATTACCTGCATGCTGGTACCAGTTTTCCCACCCACTGGTAGATTCCATTTCATCACGAATTTGATTTCGTAGCTTTGGATCAGCAAGTTTTTGAATCAACGCGGCACGACCGGCAGCGAAGTGTCGGGGATGAATCAAAGCGGCAATGCCCAAGCCATTATGGATGTAGGGATAAATGTCTGCCGTGACTTGCTGCCCCGATGCTCTGGCATTCTTGATCCGTTGAATTGCACGGGGCAATTTTCCCCAGTTCGCTTCACCTGCTGCCTTCAAGTGAAAAATGTGCACAGGTGTTTTTGCATCACGTCCAATCTGCAATGCCTCTTCCACTGCCTCTAAAAGTTGATCACCTTCATTTCGCATGTGAGTGAAATAGCCACCGCCATATTCACCAGCAACCGCAGCCAAGGCACTGATTTCCCGCGGCTGTGCGTACACAGCCGGCGGATAGATCAAAGCACTGGACACTCCAATCGCGCCCGCCTGCATCGCTTCTCGCGTCAACTGCTTCATCTTTTCGAGCTCTGCCGAACTCGGGCGACGCTCGACCTCGCCCAACACCAGACGCCGAATCTGTGTATGCCCGACTGTTTGAACCAAATTGACAGGCAAACCCTTCATTTCCAACAATGCGAAATACTCACGCATGGTTGCATAGCCAGCGCGTTTGGCATTCTCGGGAGAAAGAGGAGCCGCAGACGCACCCTCACCGGCATTGATGGTCGTAATTCCTTGAGTCAGCAAATTGATCGCAGACCTGTCAGACTCAAGCATCGGACTGGCGGTCTGCCCCATCATGTCAATGAATCCAGGAGCTACCACCAAACCCGTAGCATCAATCACTGATCGGGCACGCTCTGACTTGATGGTTCCAATGAATGAGACCCGACCATCGCTCACTCCTACATCAGCGATGTAACGAGGGTTCCCTGTACCATCAATCACCATCCCACCACGGATGACGACATCAAGCAGCGTCTCACTACCGCAAGTCGTCAAACAGACAAAGACCATAAATCCCAATGCAGTGAATATCCGCAACAGGACAGATCGATGAAACAATCGCTGTGCCATGATTTTTATTCCTCATTTTCTGTTCACACACCAGCGTACGAAAATCAACGACCGATCACCCCACACCATCAACATTTTAGGCAAATCCTTGGACCCAATGCTGATGTCATTGAAAATGCACGCCTGCAATTTCTACCGATCACAAACTTTCGAATTCCGAATCCCAAGACACCCAGCAGTTGGCTTCGCACGCATTCAACCTCAGACACTGAAAACAACGCCCAGTTGTCACGGTAAGACAACATCACGAAGCTACAATCACCTACAGTACATTCAGCGAGCGAGCGTCTCTACGTCTGCACTGCCGACTGACCATGGATCACACCAGAAAGATCACCGCAAACCCAAGCTAAGGAGATAGGGCATGGGAATCATCTTCATTGCCGGAATCGTCGCCGGTGTCGCAATTACAGCAAACAATCAAGAGGAATCCCCGGTGCTATGGGGCTTGTTAGCGTTCGTACTGTGCATCGTTGGTGGAATGGCCGGCGGTCTGATTGGTCAATTCCTCGGTGGTGGAGCAGCCTTCGTTGGCCTGCAAATAAAAATATCCCGATTTGGTTGACCCTGTAGCGTCAGCAAAAAGCAGCAAGCTTACCGAAATCCAGCGCAAAGAACCGTCCAATGATTGCCAAGGTGGTGGGTGTTTCTGACCCCGTAATCAGAGATCACGTTACACATCAACAGGTGTGATTTGCTGTCAGTGTTTTAACCACCGGCAGCTCGGCGTTGCCGATCCCGCAATGCCCAACCGATTCCTTCGTCTGCTGCAGTCTGCACGAAAACCTTCTGGAAAGATTGGCGATCTACTTCACGCAGAAATTCGTAAAATCCGGCAGCATAGTCTTCCAGCGATCCAAAGATTCGCGACAGTGCGAACGCATCAAGTCCATCAAAACCCTCCATTCCACAGAAGGCAGAAACCGCAGACACTTCAACCGAAATACCGACTGGCGGCACTTCCACAATCAACACTTCTGCGTTGGGTTGATAATGAGGATGCAGGATTCCCGGTGAATTGACCTGTTCTCCGGACACGACCATGTGGTGATTTTCACCCACTCCAAATTCTCTTGTTTGGGGGGCCACTTGCTGCAACTGCTCCAACGTGATCGCCCCTGGCCTTAACACCACAGGAGAGGGTCCACTGCAATCCACGACGGTGGATTCGATCCCGATACTTGTTGAATCTGCTGTAAAAATCGCGTCAATACGTCCATCCAAATCCTCAGCCACGGCCTGCCACGTCGTTCCGCTGGGTCGCCCCGAGCGGTTCGCCGAAGGCGCTGCAACCGGAACAGCAGCTACTCGCAGAATCTCTCTCGCAATTGGATGGTCTGGAATACGCACACCAACCGTCATCAGACCCGCAGTGACTTGCTCACTAATAGTCGGCAGTTTTGGCAGCACAAGTGTCAGTGGTCCAGGGCAGAAGGCATCCAGCATTGCCTCAGCAACCTCAGGCAATTCCGTCGCAGCACGTGACCAATGACCGCCGTCATCCAAATGCACAATCAGAGGGTTATTACCTGGTCTTCCCTTGGCTGCAAATAGCTTCTTCACAGCTTCCGCGTTCGTCGCATCGGCGCCGATCCCGAATACCGTTTCAGTGGGAAAGGCCACCAAACCTCCCTCACGAATGATTTGCGCGGCCCGTTCAGTGGAATCTATATATTCGGTCAACAATCTTCGCTTCTCGTATCAGCGTTGCGAATCGGGTCTGTTCTCAAGCTATCACTCCAATGGTGACGCGTTCTTCACCTGGTTCAGAAGCCGCATCCACGAAAACCCTGTTCAGGAGCCCCATCTCTTCTTGGGGCCCCAAAAAACAAACCCAACACAAACCGCGTGATCACAGCTGTGTGAGACAGACTTGGCCGCAGCATCGAATATAGAAAAATGGTAGATCCGTGCTATTTCTTCTCCGGTGCAAGTGCAACTGCGCCCGCCGGAGTCTTTGCCGTTGGTGCATCATCGATCTCGAGATCACCAATCGCGTATTGAATTCCATCAAGCATGTGCTGAAGGATCACAGGGTTCTGGAATGTCTCGGGTCGATGACCAAAGTTGGTGTAAAACACACGTCCATCACCAGCCTTGCGAACCCAGGACACAGGAACTTCCCGCGGTCCATCTTTGATACGATCCGAAACGGCATTCTTTGACATATCCAAGCTCACCAACACACGCAAGGTCTCGGGGCCCACGTACGATTCGGGTTTGTACTGATAGATCTCATCCTGATGCCAGAAGCCCTTGCCACCAAATACCTGATTCAATTTGTGCCCCGGATCATCGAGTTTGAAAGCCCACGTGCCACCAGCTCCCCAAGGGTGACCATTGAAAATCCCGCCCACCATTGCAAGTGCCTCTGGGTGCCTTCCGAAGTTATCACTGGCCGCATGGAAACCAGCCAACCCTTTGCCTTTTGAAATGAAGTCGAGAAAGGCATTCAATTGCGACGGTTCCGGAAACTGCAGGTGCGTTGTGTTGTTCAACAAAATGCAATCGTATTTTGCAAGATTCTCCGGCGTGAACACGTCATAGCTATCTGCCAGATCCACCTCAAAGGCACCCGTCTTGTCTCCCAGACTCTGCAACGCAAAATTCGCAAACGGTATCGATTGATGCACAAATCCATTGCACCGATAAAACACCAGAATGCGACGTTCTTTGGCCGGCTTTGCAGTCGCTCCCTTCGGAACTGCTTCAGTGATCGCCTCGCGTGCCTTGTCTGGAATGGGTTTGAAACGTGACTTCTTGTCCTGCTGAGCGAACAAAAGTGATGGCAGTAACAGAGCTAAGGTCAAGGTACAAAACAAACGTGGCATTCGACTCTCCAAATCAGGCAGGAATGGAATCACAGACAAATTTCCCGAAACATCCGATGGATCCATCATAACAGAAGCTCGGCCGTTGCTAACGTGCCTCCCTGCTCGCAGGGAACCTGAACTCCAATGCGATACGATCCTCCACAACGTCGACCGATGCAGGTTTTTGGTCACCAGGCCCTTACGTTACCGCTTGCATATCAACAGGTCTGCTGCAAACCGCATGACCGAGCAGAGATTCGCTCTATGTCACCCGGTCACCCTAGCACCTTGGCACCCGGTCACCCTAGCACCTTGGCACCCGGTCACCCTAGCACCCGGTCACCCTAGCACTCGGCACTCTAATCTCGGCCACACCAGCAACGAATCATGAAAAAGTCCTGCCGCAAGACGCATGTTCGGGAGAGGGAGTTGGCGAGGCGAGTTAAAACTCAGTTGATAAATAAGCTTCGGCATCGGCTACCACCTGATCCGATGCATGCCGCAAACGCTCATAAACCTGATCGAGGTCCCTTACATTTCCCGCCACGAGGGCATCCTCGATTTCGCGAGCCAACTGGTGTGCCTGGATTGCCCCCACAGACAGTGATGCGCCTTTGTAGGTGTGCACAGCCCGGATGATTTCACCAAGCTCGTTCTTGCGAATTGCGCGACGGACTGAATCGAGCAAACTATTCGATTCACCCAAGTAGACACCCAGTAGATCTCGTAGCAGTTTCTCATCTCCTCCGACAGCTTGCCTGGCCTGAATCCAGGAGATGGCCTCACCTGGATCCGTCGGTTCCACGGCTGCCATTTCTACTTGACTGGCTGCAGTGGTTGAGTGCTCGTGGATTGCCTGATCTGCGTTCTGAGCATTGCCGTCTCCATTTTCCTGAGCCCGCTCTGTCTTGCTCACCGGTCGTTCCCTCAGGACCGAATTTGCAGTCTCTTGACTGCTTCCAGCCGCATCACTGCCGCCTGCATCGCTTGCCAATCCCAACACCGCCGAGAGTTTCTCAAGCACCACACCGACACGAATCGGTTTCGCTACATATTCGTCCATGCCAACGGACAGGCACTTTTCGCGGTCACCTTTCATTGCATGAGCGGTCATCGCAATGATCGGCAGATGCCGTCCTGTTTTCGACTCTCTGGTCCGAATCGCTCGAGTTGCATCAATTCCATCCATGATCGGCATTTGAATGTCCATCAGCAGGACATCAAATTTTTGCTGCAGCGAGATTGCCACTGCCTCTCGCCCGTCTTTGACAGTCGTGACATGGTGTCCATGCTTTTCGAGCACACCAACTGCAAGCCGCTGATTGATCACATTGTCCTCTGCAAGAAGGATTTTGAGTTCTCCAAGGTCTGGTCCGGTCACCACATCCGATTCTGGCGTGAAATCTTCAGGGGTTGCGACGCCCAGACACCGGACAATTGAATCAAACAGCTCAGATTGTTTGACTGGTTTCATCAAGCGTTCAACGATGTCCAACTCATTCCGGAGTCCTTGGTCTCCATCGCGGCCACCGCTGGTCAGCACCACGACTTGAGTTTCAGAGAACCCAGCCTGCCGCCGCATTTCAGCGATGAATTCATAGCCATTCATGGCAGGCATGTTGACGTCAGTTACGACCAGCGAGATTGGCTCTTCACGAGCATCCGCACTCTGCAACTCTTTGAGAGCCATTTCTGCGGAATTGGCAAGGAACGGTACCATGCCCCAATTGGACAACATTTCATCCAGAATCATCAGGTTGGTTTCATTGTCATCAACGACAAGGACTCGAGTCCCCCCCACAACCACGACTCCGCGTTCCTGCTGCTGCTCAATTCCATCGGGCGCCCGCTTGAGGGACAACTGAAAGTGAAAATTACTTCCCTGATTCAGCTCACTGGAAACTTGAATTTCACCACCCATCAGTTTGACAAGTCGTGATGAAATGGAAAGTCCCAGTCCTGTTCCACCGTAGTGTCGTGTCGTGGATGTATCAGCCTGCTCAAATTCTCCGAAAATCGCATTATGTTTCTCTTCCGGGATTCCGATTCCCGTATCTCGGACGGAGATTTCCAATCGCACCTCGCCCTGCGTCGCAGGCAGATCCGAGACATGCACGAAGACTTCGCCAGCGTGCGTGAACTTGACGGCGTTTCCAATCAGGTTGTTCATCACCTGACGTAACCGACCGGCGTCACCCACGACAAAACGAGGCACGTGGGGATCTACCCTGAACGCCAATTCGAGATTTTTTCCGTGTGCTCGTAACGCGAACGAACTGAGCGTATCGCCGAGGCTCTCACGAAGATCAAACACGCGTTCTTCCAACTCGAGCTTGCCAGCCTCTATTTTCGAGAAATCAAGCACATCATTGATCACGCCAAGCAACGCTTCGCCTGACTCCTCAACCATGGACAGGTATTTCCGCTGATAGTCGTCAAGGTCAGTATCAAGCACCAATTCGGTCATACCAATGATGGCGTTCATTGGTGTACGAATCTCGTGACTCATATTCGCAAGAAAATCACTTTTGGCTCGGTTCGCGCGATCAGCCACTTCCTTGGCATTGAGGATCTCATGTTCGGCCCGTTTGCGTGCCGTGATATCGTGCCCAATTCCCACAACTCCGTTGACGCTTCCCTGCTCATCGACCAGCGGCACTTTGGTGGTCAACAGCCAGATATCGTCGCCCGATTTTGCCTTATGCGACTCTTCGCGATCAAGCAAAGCCTCACGTGTACGCATCACAATCTGGTCATCAGCCACGTAGTTGCAGGCGAGTTCTGGAGGTGAAAAGTCGTAATCGTTCTTACCGACCAACTCCGATGGATTATCCAATTTCAACAACCGCAACAGCGCGGCATTGGCTGTCACAAATCTACCGGCACGATCCTTGACATAAATCAGGTCAGGGACATTATCGATAATGGTTTTGAGCAAGTCTCTCTCGCGTGCGAGGCCCTGCTCAGCTTGTTTTTGTCTGGTGACATCCCTTGAGATACCAAAGGTACCAATCACGTTACCTTTCTTGTCTTTCAGCGGCACTTTGGTAGTACTGCACCACATTTCAGAGCCGTCACCAAAAGTTTCGTGCTCAATATCGGCAAGGATTGCCTGCCCTGTTTTCATGATCCTCCGCTCATCCGCCAACGCCTTGCGCGAATGTCCAAGCGAGAAGAAATCCGCATCTGACTTTCCCAGTGCATCCCTGGGATCAGCCAGCCCAAACTTGCTTGCACAACTTTGACTCAAACGTATGAACCGACTATCAGAATCTTTGAAGTAAACCGAATCGGGGACTGTTTCCAAAAGCGTTGCCAACAGAAACTTTTCGAACTCGATTTGATGCTCTGCATCTTTCTGATCACTCACATCCCAGAACATGACCTGAATTCCAACCACATCCCCGGTTGCACTGTGTACCGGTGCTTTCCATACCTCGGCATGAATGGACTTTTCGTTCCCGGTCTGATGACGCTCGACGTTGTGATACAACTCGCCTGATTGCATGACCCGCTGATCATCCGTCATGTACCTTTTCGCAAGGTCCGCCGGAAACAGGTCAAAATCTGTTTTTCCTATCAGTTCCGAAACTTTCAGCCCCAATTGATCACACGCCTGCGCATTAGCGTATTGGATTCGACCTCGCGAGTCTTTTCTCAGAACACTCAGGGGCAAGCTTTCGACGAGTGAATGGTAAACCGCCTCTGCGTCGCGCAGCGCGGTGTCGAACGCTGGTTCAAAACCGCGTCGCTGCTTTTGCATGTGGATCATTCCGACCGCCACCAGCTCGTCATCCGATGGTCGACTGCAGTGCACTTGCTCGTGAACAAGGTGGGTCTTCTGCTGGGCATCAATGACACGATATTCGCGTTCAAGACAAACGCCTTCTTCCCCATTTTCCAGAAAATCAATGAGCTGCTGTCTTACCCAGGAACGGTCCTCAGGGTGCACGGCTTCGGACCACAACTCTGAGTTGGCAATCAGCTCCTCAGCAGGCCGCCCGTACAAATTTCCGGCTGCCGGATGGATCCACTGCAGGCTGCCATCAGCACCAGCGGTCCACGAAATCTCGCGAACCTCTTTCAGGATTGCTTCGGGGAGCTTCGGTCCCACGTGCCCCAGTCCGTTGTTGATCTCTGCGTTTGCCATAAATTTTTGAATGAACCGGGACCGCCGTTAACAATGAATCAGACAAACCGCATCTCTTTCAATCATAAACACTTTGGCAAGGAAACACGTCATCCTATCATCGCAAAAACGCTGGTTTTCAGGCTAATTGCGAGTGCACCCGCCCCCTGCAACCCCGTTCACCCACGCCACACACCACGGAAATCGCGTCAACTGGAATGTTCCCCAAATCCTGCAAAAACCGGCAGCGGTCGGCCCCCATCGTAAAGGCCTCGCCGTCGCAGCCCAAAACGAAGATCGCAAGGATTGGGTGGCCTCAATCCCCGCCCACTCTCATGGCGTGACGCAACGCCTCATCAGCGTCGAAATCATCACAAACCGCACTCGGACAACGCCCCAGCCTTTGTCAATGCTGGGTGCATCCAACCAGGGGCGTGCTGTCACATCGATGGCTGTCATATCAATGGCTAACGACTCGATACAGGACTGCGATCCGCAGCAGGCTCGGAATCCGGAGTCTGATCGAAGTTGCCACGATTCAGAATTGAAAAACACCCATGACCGCCGCGGCCGACTCGCGTACCATCATGGATGCCCCCAAGTTCATCCCAGATCTGTTCATCCCAGATCTGTTCATCCCGAGCACCTTCAAACCAGGCCTCTTTCAACTGCACAGGGGACGCGAGTTCACAGCACTGGGATGCGAGTTCACAGCACTGGGATGCGAGTTCACAGCACTGGGACGCGAGTTCACAGCACTGGGATGCGAGTTCACAGCACTGGGACGCGAGACGATTCGACGCCGCACGTCCACAGTTTCGTTGCAGTTGCACGGTCCGCTACTGGGAGCCAGCGCTACTGGGAGCCAGCGCTACTGGGAGCCAGCGCTACTGGGAGCCAGCGCTACTGGGAGCCAGCGTTACT
>PKCN01000369.1 GCA_002862205.1 Planctomycetaceae bacterium
CTGGCGGACAATGGTGTCGTGATTGCATCAGCCGATGAGCCGAGTGTCACGCGAGAATTGCAGAACCACGACGTACGGACGTTGACCTATGGCATTCAGAAGAATGCAGATGTGACAGCACAGATTTTCGAGCAGTCAGGCGGCGTGACAACCTTGTTGTTGACTCATCAAGACGCGACCACTGCGATGGAGACCTGTCTGTGTGGTCCCGCCATGGCGTCCAATCATGCAGCTGCGGCGGTGGTCGGGCTGTTGCTTGCAGAGCCAATCCAACGGATCGCCGAAAGTCTGAGCCAATTGCGCACGATCCCGGGTCGAGGTCAACGGCTGTCGGAATACGGCAAGGCCACCGTGGTGATTGATGCTGGTGGTACGCCGTCGCGAGCGGTCGCTGCGATGCGTCCCTGCCGTGACATGAAAGCCGGAGGCAAACTCTGGTGCGTACTGGCACTTCAAGCCACAGCCGACCCGGACACGTTATCGCGTTACGGCACCCAATTGGAACGCTTTGCGGACCAGGCGATCATCACGGCTACCGATCAATCGCGTTCGGGTTTTTTGGCGGCATCCCATCAGGTGCTCGATGGTGTCAAGAAATGTGCAAGTTTTCGCCTGGTCGCCAATCGGCAACGTGCGATCGAATGGGCTGTCACCGAAGCCGCTCCTGAAGACACGATCCTGATCATCACAGGAGAGCGAGGCTTGACCGCCCACGAACAACGATCGGATCTGGCAAGAATCACCGCTTGCGTTGAAAATGCACGCCAAGAGATGGGCGAAGTCCAGACGCAAGCCAAGCCCAAACTTTCCATTTTTGGAGTTTGAGATGCCCGTCCGGCACAACCTTCGTTTTGCCTTCTAGCCTTACACCGGCCATATGCTTTGCTGCAGTGAGCTGTCTTGCTGCCGTGATCTGTCTAGCTGCAGTGATTTGTCTAGCTGCAGTGATTTGTCTGGCTGCCGTGATCTTTTTTGCCGCAAAAAGCGTTACGGTGCGAGGCAATGTGCCATCAACGCTTGCCATTCCGCCCATTGGGCGAGCAGACATCGTTGATACGCTTCCCCGCCCCTGTTTTTTTCGGCGTGACGACACTCGTCCACAAAGTCGAAGGGGTTCTCATATTCCCCCTCGCCCCAGTCAGATAATCGATCAAACACCGGATGCGGGCCGACTTTTCGGAACCAGTATTTTGCATTACCAAAATCACCTTCTCGTCGATGCATGATTCCATGCCAAAAACTTCCATCACGACAGGGTAACTCTTGGCTGAGGGAGTGACTCCTGTCCAGATCGCCTGCCAACAGCCAGAGGCCAGACAAACAGAGCGAGGCCTGCGATTTCGGCATTTCTACCGTTTCTCCGCATGCGAGAAACAGACCTGAATCGGAAATCTTGGCACCAGTTAACAGCTCAGTGAGTGGTTTAACATACGGCCCTTCCCCGATTCGGGGCATTTCAGCTGCAGTAATCGCTTCGGCGAGTTTGGCGGGTAATCCCGCAAGTTCCAAGCAGGCAAGTGAGTCAAGCTGAGGCATTTGAACGTCTCCCAAGTGCAAAATGGGGCAAATCTTGGCCAAACCTCTCCAACAGCATCAGATTCGGCGATATCGCGAAGGCTACCGACCCTGATCGTCGATTGCTAGACTACACTCTGCACAGAAAGTGCTTCCGATGTTGGAAACCGTTTATCGTTCAGTGTTGCGGCTGCGACCTGCCTCCGATAAAGCATGCTCGCATGCGAGCGTACTCCAAGCCACGCATTAGCATTCGTTACCCGGAAACACGCCCTTTGCTAGACGAAGGCAGGGAGAGATGCCGAGGATTGTCCTTTGCTTTCTCCCCGACCCATTCACAACTTTTTATCCTCTCCACTTTTCGACCAAACTGATGAGCAGCGGCGACCCAGCCCCAACGGACGGCCAGACCCCCACGGACGCATCCACTTCCCCAGCCCCGGTTGCTTCAGAAACGGCTGAATCAAAAGCCGACGCCTCTTCCACGCCGGCCAGCGCCGAGGCAACGCCGGCCAGCGCCGAGGCAACGCAAGCCGCTGCCGAGGCAACTGCGCCCCCACCGGCGACTGCCGCGTCTCAACCGGCAGGTCCGCTAGGTAATCGAGTTCGTGGAAGCGGCCCACTGGCCGCACGTGGACTCGGAGTTGCCAAGCCGGCCTCGCCGTCTGTCAGCACTGAAGATCTCGAGGCCAGTGGAAAGACGGCAGGTGGAGAGAACCAATCAGGAAAAGGCAGCCCAAACAAAAAATCAAATCCACGGCCACGATTAGCGGGTGACAAGGCACGGCCCAAGCGTCCGCAACAAGCTCCGACCAGCAAAGTCGCAATCCCGAACACACGCCATGCCCTGCCCGACGATATTCAGGCAGAGTTGGACGCGGAACTCGCATCAGCCGATGTCGAGGCGATGCTCAGTGGCCCCGCTGGAATGGCCAATCGCGCAGAACCATTGACCGAGGGCGCAAGTGTGCAAGGTCAGGTTCTAAAAATTCACGATGACAACGTTTTCATCGCACTGGGTGGGCCTGACGAGGGCGTTGTGGCGTTCGAGCAATTCGAACAGGAACCTGCCATTGGTGACTCGATCGAAGTTCTGGTTCGAGGGATCAGTCGCGAGGATGGTTTGTACGCACTCGGACTTCCAGGCAGCGCGATTGAAGCTTCCGATTGGGAAGATATTGATGAGGGCTCGATCGTTGAAGTCACTGTCACTGGTAGCAATTCAGGCGGTTTGGAATGTAAGGTTGGCGGCGCAAAGGGCTTCATTCCAATCAGCCAAATCAGCGAATATCGAGTTGAAGACACAAGTGAATTTGTGGACCAGAAATTCCGTTGTGTGGTTACGGAATCAAGTCAAAAGCGGGGTAACCTTGTCTTGAGTCGACGGGCGATTCTTGAGCGTGAACGCGAAGAGAAACGCAAGGAACAGCTCGAGCAAATCGAAACTGGTGACGAACTCCAGGGGATCGTCCGCACGATCAAGGACTTTGGTGCTTTTGTTGACCTGGGTGGACTCGATGGCCTGATCCACATCAGCAAGCTCAGTTGGGATCGTGTCAAGCATCCCAGCGAAGTTTTGGAAATTGGGCAACAAGTGACGGTGAAACTGGATTCGGTTGATAAAGAGACCGGAAAAATATCGTTGTCGTATCGCGACCTGTTGGAAAATCCATGGGACACTGCGGAGAATGAATTCGAAGTGGGATCCGTTCACAAAGGAACGGTAACCCGCGTTGCAGCATTTGGCTGCTTTGTCAGGCTGACAGCAGGAGTCGAGGGTCTGGTTCACATCAGCGAATTGGCCCATCACCGTGTTTCCAAGGTGGGTGCTTTTGTCAGCGAGGGTGAAGAGGTTGAGGTCAAGGTTCTGAGTTTCGATCGTGACGCGCAGAAGGTCAGCCTCTCGATCAAAGCAGCTCAGCAGACCCCCGTAGACCCGACCAGCGAAGATGACAAGGAAGAAGTCAATGAACCGCCTCGTGAAGTCGCCATCAAGGCATCACACACAGGTCCTCTGAAAGGTGGCAATAACCGTGATACCGGTGGCGAACAGTTTGGTCTTCGCTGGTAAGCACGGCATCACCGTGGAGCCGGTTCACGAATCACCCATTCTGGTGGGTCGAGGATTTGCCGTTATTTTCTGCATAATCAGCGCAATCCGAACCTCTGGCGACTAGTCTGCAACAGGTGCTTCCGCGATCGAGCCCGAGGTTTGGGAAACGCGTGAAGCCGTTCCTGGCGTTCAATCTGTGTCACCAACCGTGAACGCGTACCGCCGGGACACGTCGTGCCCCGCGTTGTGGACGTTCACCATGCATCTGTATTTTTTTCTGCTTGTCGTCCTCTCGCTAAGCTGTGCGTCACTGCCCGCTGTCGAAACGTCGTTGGAGCAGTCGAGCCTTGCGACCCTTTGCATGCTCAGCGGTCTGATTGTGTTGTGCCACATAGCGGCCAGAATTTGTGCAAAACAAGTTGATACGGAGCAGGTTGACCCACGCCTGGGGGCTGAATTACTGGAGCGACAGATGATCGCCTTTCGTTGGCTCGGGCTGGGTATTGTGCTACTTTGCCTCGCCGGATTTGGACTTGCGACAGCGACAGTACAAGCGACTCACCTCAACAGCTCACTTTTTCTGCAAGCAGTGATCCTTCTGACTCCCGGTCTGGTGATCACATTAGCAACATGGTCGGCAGAGCATTACTACCGTGGTCTGACCGGACTGGTAGACAACACTCCGCGCAGGCATGTGGGATATCTTTGGCAATACTTCCGGGGAACGGTCGCGTGGCTTGTCGTTCCCATCCTGCTGCTGTTAGCCATGACCGACTTGATCGCCGCCTTGCCGATTGATGATGGTTTGGCTGCATTGATTACTGCAGTCGTGTTGCTTTTATTTGTACCGTTGGCACTACCGTGGCTGATCCGGCATTTATTCAAAACGTCGCGTTTGGATAAACCTACAGAGCAATGGATTGACCAAATCATGATTGCCTCAGGTTTGAGACGCACCCGCATCGTCTGCTGGCATACTGGAAATCGCTCATTCAACGCAATGGTTGCCGGTTTCATTCCGCCTCTGAGAACGTTACTCATCTCTGACCGGGCCCTGGATGAGCTACCGAGGTCACAACTTGCCATGGTCGTTCTCCACGAAGCAGCCCATCTACGGCGTTTCCACGTTCCAATACGGATGCTGACCATCGTACCTGCATGGCTTTTGGGTGGTTTGATCACTCGATTCGCGGAAGGACATTCGTGGGCAATGGCTGCCGGAAGCGGTGTTGCGATCATCATGACTCTGATCACACTTCGCATCGCAGCCATTCGGACTGAGTTCGATGCCGATCAGCAGGCTTGTAACCTAGCCGTCAACATGGCTGATTGTGTGAATGATGTTCCTGCAACCTACGACGCAGCATCCGATGCCCTCCGAGACGCACTGCTTCGGATCACGCTGGAATCTCCCTCAGCTCGAAAAGCGAGTTGGTTACATCCGAGCATTCCTGAGCGGATCACCGCAATGAAGCGTCCTCGTGACAGCGGGGAATCGCTGGCGACAACAGGCACAGCCAAGTCCCCACCACCGACCCTCATGCACCCGACCTGAAAAGGTCACCTTTCTCGGGTACCTGCGACCCAATCCGGGTGCAAAGGCAAGTCATCTCCGTCATTCTTTGACAAGCTGTTGATCATAAGATCGCAACTCTCTGACTCAATTCGAGGCAGTCCCCCCATTCACTCAAACGACTCGTGACTCCATAATCGCAGCTATCTGGTCACCGGAGCCCGCTTCCGGCAACCTCATTAGACCGCACTTACACCGCTCTGGAGAAGAAATCATGGGACGCTCGGGAATCATTACTTTCAAAGGAAATCCAATGACACTTGAGGGCGATGAGGTCGCCATTGGCGGTGACGCTCCCGAGTTCACGGTGCACTACGCTGATGCAGGAATTCAAGCATTAACACTGGCGGATCTCAAGGGAAAACCATCGATCATCAGCGTGGTCCCAAGTTTGGATACGCCAGTCTGTGCCATCCAAACCAAGAAATTCAATCAGGAAATTGCGTCCTTGGGTGACAACATCAACGCCGTCACTGTCAGTCGCGATTTGCCATTTGCTCAAGCTCGGTTCTGTGGCGCCGAGGACGTCTCGATGCGCACCGCAAGCGACTATCAAACCCACCAGTTTGGTACTGCATTTGGTGTCACGATCGAGGAACTCAAACTGCTCACTCGAGCCGTCTTCGTGTTGGACACAGAAGGCAAAGTTGCCTACAAAGAGATCGTTCCGGAGGTTACCGAAGAACCCGACTACGCCGCTGCGATGGCAGCGCTACGCATGCTCGCATGATTGGCAATCCGCAGGCGAAATCGCAGGCAAATGACAGCGAAACCGCAGCGAGATGACAGCGAAACCGCAGCGAAATGACAGCGAAACCTAGGATCGAGTTGCCAAGCTTGCCGCCCGCGTTAACAATCACAGTTACAAGAGGAAAGTGTCGCAAGCGGAACGAAACCGGCCTGCGACACTGTTCAAGCATCCTGCCGGTAAAACCATGTCCAAATTCGTCATTGCAGCACTTTACCGATTTGTGCAGCTGGATGACTTCGAAGACATGCAACAACCGATTCATGATCGGATGGTAGAATACGGTACCTGCGGCAGCCTGCTGCTTGCCAATGAGGGTATCAATGGAACTGTGGCCGGCACCCGTCAAGGCGTTGATCAACTGCTCGCCTATCTCAGAGCCGACGAACGTCTGAGTCATCTAGAAGTCAAAGAATCCTCGGCCGAGGCGTCTCCCTTTCAACGGACACGCGTTCGTTTGAAGAAGGAAATCGTGACGATGGGTGTTGAGGGCATTGACCCGAAAAATTCGGTCGGCACTTATGTCGACCCCAAGGACTGGAACGAACTGATCAGTGATCCCGAGGTAACCCTGATCGATACGCGGAACGATTATGAGGTCGCAATTGGTTCCTTCGAAGGAGCGGTGAACCCGGAAACCGAGTCCTTTCGGCAATTTCCGTCTTTTGTCGACGACGAACTCGATCCCCGCAAACATCGTAAAGTGGCGATGTTCTGTACCGGCGGCATACGCTGCGAAAAGTCCACAGCTTTGCTACGGCAAAAAGGCTTTGAAGAGGTGTACCATCTTCGAGGAGGGATTCTGAAATATCTGGAAGAGGTTCCAGAAGAGGAATCGAAGTGGAACGGTGATTGCTTCGTTTTTGACAAACGAGTCTCGGTAGGTCACAACCTGAACGTGGGTGAACATTTGATGTGCTATGGCTGTGGTTGGCCAGTTGATCAGGAACAGCAGAAAGCAACCAGCTTCATACAGGGTGTCCAATGCCCGAATTGTGCCGAGCAGATTACCGATGAGCAACGAGCACGATTCGCGGAGCGGCAGCGGCAAATCGACCAGGAAAAGGCCGAGAAGCAGGCCTGAGCTGAAATTCCGGGTGCTGGGGCGGGTTTCTTGGTTTTAGCCGTATTTTGGGAATCCAGACCGGTCGTTAGACTACAGGCTCCAACCCAACGCTTTTCCATCCGGGAATTTTCATGACAGCTGTAGAATTACCACCTGAGATCGAAGTCAAACTCAACCCTGCCGATCAGGACGAGGAAGGTTTCGTCAGCATCTGGAATATCGCCTCGGCTTCCACCGAGGGTGATTTGGAGCAAACACGAGCTTTGGCTGCCCAATTCTTGTGCTTTCTATGCAAGCGGAACTGCGATTTCGTGGTTACCAGCACCACCAATGCCGAATACCTCGACGAATGGTTCGAGCGGGACAAGAAGATCCTCTACGATTGGAATCTGGAAAGCGAGAAGGTTGATGTGATTTCGCAGCATGCAGAGGTTCCCTACGAACCATTCGTATCGTTCCTCGGCAACCAGAAATTCAATCCCAAGACCAAGTACGCCCCCCGACGTATTGATCGCGTTGAGTGGTTCCAGAATCAGTGGAGCGTTGGCTGATCGCTTGCATGCTGGCTGATCGCTTGCATGCTGACTGATCGCTTGCATGCTGACATTGTCAACACGCTGCAGTCCCCGATGCTTCCGTGAGTTGTGGTAACCGTTTCCGGAAAGCTGTTCCAGAGGAACCGCGATCGGGTTTGTGTGGTCTCTCAAGAGTGGGGTGGCAGGTTTGCCAGGATTTTCACTTGAGCCGCCACCACGGATCGTCGCGCGGGTTGATGATGGGGTATTCGCTGACGTCGCATTTGCGACTTGTGCATCAGCAACGTCCATCATCACAGCAACGGTCCCTGAGACTCACAGCAAAGTGTGAATCCACAGCAGAGTGTGAATCAAATCACGTCGGCGACGATATCCCTGAGCCAGAAGATCTCGCGAGCGATATCTTCGGAGAGTCCCCGACGTCTCATCGAGTGCGGCAAGACTGTCCAAGCATAGGTTTCGACCTCCAGATGGCCGGTAAACTCGGCTGCCTGACTTTGATTCAGAAATCGCAGGCATTCCAGCGTGTCATCCTGACTTGTTCGCAGGTGCCCGAAGCGTTCCAGAAAGATCGGGACGTGAAAGTGCACGATCCAACGCTGATCTCCACAGGCTGGCTTTTCGTCGAGCTCGGCATTTCGCAGCAACTCGGGAAGATCTTCACATAATTCAAAACTTCCATCAGCTTTCAATCGGCCGGTCTGATGCAGGTAGCGATCTTCAGCGAACTCACTGAGCTGTGCAATGGCTTCACGTTGACGTCCCACCGCCATGGACAGCCAGTCAGCAATGATCGCATTACTGACCTGCACTTTGCCAATCATCACTCCCGCTTTGACCAGCCGAGAAAGCACGTCTTGCTGCGACTCCATCATGACGGCGGAGTGACAGATGTCATGGCAAACACCGAGGTACCGTCGATGGACTGGCTCAGGTAGCTGCTTCTCAAACCAGTCAACGACATCCTGAGTGGTATCGAGAACGCACCCCGGCTCGGGTTCGATGGCAACAATGATGCGTTTGCCGGTCGTTTCTTCGACCTGTTGCAGTTTGGCAGCGAGTTCACGCAGATTCTCTCCCGCCTGGGCCAGATTTTCCGCTGTTGCATTCTCATCGGACCAGGCGATCGGCAGCGTGCTGATCGACCCTGTGGTTTCACCTTCCGGGAGCAATTTGACCAGAATATTGGCGAGCTGAAGCGTGTATTCGAGCCTTTCTGGCTGCCACCACTCTGGTTGATAAACGGCACGTTTGACGACGGGCTGGTGAAAATTGTCGTAGGGAAATCCGTTAATCGTGAAAGCCCGAAGCCGTCTATCGTCCAAAAACTCCTTGAAACGGTCGGCGCCTTGGGTCAATTCTTCCGCCGCTTGTGACGGGATCCACAGCCCTACTCCCAGTTCATCGGACCCGCTGGCATCCCGAGCAGGAATCGCAAACTCGTCCAAATTACCGCAAATTGAGGCTAAATCGACCCCAGCGTGCACATTCGTGCAGTAGCCGATGGTTGTCGAAGAAGGGTTCAGGTAGGACACAGGGAGAGGCTATTCAGGCGAAAGAGGAGGTGGGATAGAATCAATTCGCCCTAGATTCCGAGGTTCAGCTTTAGGCACTGGGCAACTCAATTAAACTCAATATACACGCTCGAAAAGAATCCACACCCACCCACTCACTTGGTCCGCATCCCAATCATGACGTTTGCTTCCTGCTTAAATCGTTTCACTCTTGCCGCTGTTTCGCTGTTTCTGCTGTGCAATTTCCCTGCACTCCGATGCCACGCTCAATATTTGCCCAATCCAAAACACAGCGATTCACTGGACCGTTTCTTTCAAATTGAAAGCTGGCTTCCGACGCCCAATGCCCAACGTACCGCTTCTGGTGTTCCCGGCCCGGAGTACTGGCAACAACGTGCGGATTACGACATCGACATCACGCTTGATGACAAAACACAGCGTTTGAGCGGCATCTCGAGGATTCAATACCATAATGAATCTCCTCACACCCTGCGTTACATCTGGGTGCAACTGGATCAGAACCGGTTCCAGCCTGACTCAGACTCCGCCATCACGACCACGGCGCCATCACTTTCCCCACGAATGTCGTTTCGCGGTATCAATTCGATTCTCGCCCGCTCCGTCTTCGAAGGTGGCTACAAAATCGAATCTGTCACGGACGGCAAACAAAAACCAATCAAGCATTCCATCGTCAAGACAATGATGAGGATTGATCTTGCTGAACCTCTCACCCCGGGAATGTCGACAAGCTTTGAGATCCGCTACTCCCACAACATCATTAACGCCAAAGTGATCCGAGCACGCGGTGGCTACGAGTTCTTTGAAGAAGACGAAAATTACATCTACGAGATAGCACAATGGTTCCCGCGAGTTGTCTCCTACACCGATTACAAGGGATGGCAACACAAGCAGTTTCTCGGACGCGGCGAATTCACACTGGAACTGGGCGACTATGTGGTGCGAATCACCACTCCCAGTAACATGGTCGTCGCAGCCACGGGCGAATTGCAAAACGCAAAAGAAGTTCTGAAGCCCGAATGGATCACACGTCTGAAAGCAGCCGCATCCTCCAAAGTCCCTCAGTTCATTGTGACCCCCGAGGAGGCCAAAGAGACTGAGGGCAAGAAAGGAAACAAGCAGAAGACATGGGTATTCAGCGCAAAGAATGTTCGTGACTTTGCTTTTGCTGCCAGTCGCAAGTTCATCTGGGATGCCATGGGCGTTGAAGTGGGTGGCCAAACCGTCATGGCAATGTCTTACTATCCCAACGAAGCCGAGCCCTTATGGAGCCAGTACAGCACCGAGTCAATTGCCCATACGCTGGAGGTCTACGGACGCTATTCGTTTGACTACCCCTATCCGGTAGCAATCAGTGTCAATGGACCGATTTACGGGATGGAATATCCCATGATTTGCTTCAATGGTCCGCGTCCGGAGAAGGATGGCACTTACAGCAAAGCGACCAAGTACGGGCTGATCTCCGTCATCATTCATGAAGTGGGTCACAACTACTTTCCCATGATCGTCAATAGCGACGAACGTCAATGGACGTGGATGGATGAGGGTCTCAATACCTTCCTGCAGTACCTGACGGAGCAGGAATGGGAAGAGAATTATCCTTCGCGTCGTGGTGAGCCAAGTCAGATTGTGCCTTACATGCGGGGCGGTAATCAGCGGCCGATCATGACTGGCAGCGAAGAGATTTTGCAGTTCGGTCCCAACGCGTATTCCAAACCGGCTACCGCCTTGAACATCCTCCGGGAAACCATTCTTGGGCGGGAGTTGTTTGACTTTGCCTTCCGCGAGTACGCTCGACGCTGGAAATTCAAACGCCCCACCCCCTCTGATTTCTTCCGATCCATGGAAGATGCATCCGGCATCGACCTGGACTGGTTCTGGCGAGGATGGTTCTACAGCACGGATCACGTTGACTTGGCGATCAGTGATGTCGAACTCTTCGTGATTGACAGCGGTGACCCGGATGAGTCGGCGGAACGAAAACGAAAAGAGCGTGATGAAAAAGAGGCCACCCAATCGGTTGAACGCAACAAAGAACTCAAACGGCGTATCGAGTGGCAACCAGGACTCAAAGACTTTTACAACAGCAGTGATTACGACGAGCTTGCTGTGGAAGAATCCTCACGCAAGTCCTATCAGAAATTCCTCGAGGGACTTGATCCAAAACAACGAGCCCTGCTCAAACGCACCACCAATTTCTACCGTGTTTCATTTGAAAACGTTGGTGGGCTTGTGATGCCGATCATTCTTCGCGTGCACTACGCGGACAACTCAAATGAAATCTTGAAAATCCCGGCGGAGATCTGGCGAAGCAATGGCACATACACAAGCAAGCTGTTGATCACCGACAAGGAGATCGTGCGACTGGAACTGGATCCCAAACAGGAAACCGCCGATACCGAGTCAAGCAACAACCACTGGCCACCAAGACTCGTCCCAAGTCGTTTTCGACTCTTCAAGGACGGCCCAAGTCGAAATCCGATGCAGAAGGCCGGCCTGGGCAAGAAAACCGACGAACAGAAAGCAACGGAAAAAGACAAGGCTGATACCGCAGCCTCAACGCCAAAAGCAAAGAGTGACGGCGGCAAAAAGTCCACACCAAAAGCCCGAGGCGAAAACGGAAAAAAACCTGCAGCGGCGTCTGCGAAACCCAACGCAAAAGCGAAACCAAAGACCCAGTAGGTCGGCCACCAGCCTTCGGTCCCTGCCCCGCTTGACTGAAGCAACGCTACAAACGCGGTGTTCCGAGCGTTCTGGGCGCTGGAAAGCCATCCACGGCCGAAACGGCGTGACTGCAGTGACTGCAGTGACTGCAGTGACTGCGTTTAAATCAATATCACCCCAAGAATCCTCCGTCGCCATGTCGTTTTGCCTGTTTTGCCTGATGTTGGTTCATCCGGTCCACGAGACCGTTTCGGAAATTGAGTGGAACCCAAAAACAAACCGCATGGAAGTTGCACTGCGACTGGACATCCTTGACGAGCAGTGGCTCCAGAAACAGGCATCCCAGCCCAAGCTCGACAAGGCATGGCGGGTGAACTATTTGATGAAGAAGTTTCGAGTCACCCAACCCGAGGGTGCTGGTCAAGCCCGAACCAGTACCTATCATTGGATTGGACGAGAGCAGAAAGGGGCCCATGTATGGTGGTTTTTCGAGATTGAGCCTACGGATGCAAACAGGCCGCAGTGGATTCAACAGAGCATGCTCGAGGAACGCGAACCCAACTACACTCATCGAATTCTGATTCTGGGTGAACCGGGCAAACGATCATTGAATCTGACCACTCGTAAGAACAAAGCAAGACTCGATCAAGCCAAAGATGACGCAAAAAGCAAGGCAACTGACAGCTGAAGTCATTTCCATCGGTGACGAAATGACCAGTGGAGCGAGGCTGGATACGAATGCCCAGTGGTTGAGCCGTCGTCTGGGCGAACTGGGAATCGCAGTCACCTTTCACAGCACCGTGGGCGACACACTCGCGCATAACGTGGATATTTTCCAGCTTGCCTGCAATCGTGCTGACATTCTGGTCAGTACCGGAGGGTTGGGGCCCACGCGTGATGATCTGACACGCGAGGCGTTGGCAACCTTGGTCGACCAACCGCTGGAAATGGATCCGTCGGCCATGGAACACATTGAACAGATGTTCTCCCGGCGAAAACGGGACATGCCAGCACGAAACCGCGTGCAGGCCATGTTTCCACGTGGAAGCAAGCAAATTTTCAACCCTCAAGGCACCGCCCCGGGAATCGACATGATCATCCCTCGTGCTGATGCCACTCAAGCACGGATCTTTGCGTTGCCCGGAGTCCCTGCCGAAATGAAGGGGATGTTCGATGAAAGCGTAGCGTCCCGCATTCTGGAGACCAAAGGAACCGGTACCGAAATCAAACAGCATGTCATGAAATTTTTTGGTACCGGCGAAAGCGATATGGAAAATCGCCTCGGCTCCATGATTGCCCGTGATCGTGAACCACGCGTAGGAATCACTGTCAGCACCGCGACCATTTCTCTACGAATCACAGCAACAGGTGCAAATCAGGACGATTGCCAGAGCCAGATCGACGAAACACGCAGGGAGATCATGGAACGGGTTCCCCAATTTTATTTCGGAGAGGGTGACCGCTACGAGCAGCACGATGCAATCAACGAAGTTTTGATTGCCAGAGATCAAAGCCTGATGGTCGTGGAATACGGCCCAGCGGCACCACTGGGCGATTGGTTCGCGAAGCTGGGAGATACCCCTGCGTTCAAGGGTGGATTGTCACTGGCGAACCCAATGCAGCTGCAAACGATGTTCGGTGGCAACACAGAACAAGAGACGTTGAAACTGCTGCAAGCTAAGTGCGAGCTGGACTGGATCCTTGTGGTTGATCATTATCCACAACTCGATCATGAAGCCCACTTGCCGCAACCGGCATCCGAAATCAGCCTGCTCGTGATTTCTCCCGAAGGAGACTGCCTGATCCGAAAAGAAACGCTTGGCGGACACCCTGACGTGTTACAACCTCGCATTGCCAAAGCTGCAATGGCATGGTTGCGTCAAGTATTGGCCGACCGCGTCTAGACCAGTCACGATAGCGAAGCCGGGAAACCGGGGCTGCCTGATTTCTTCACGCACGCCCGCTTAGCTCTCATCCCGCTGAGCTTTCATTCAGGGCTCAGGCGTCGAACTCCACCAGCACGGGCGAGAACGGCACATGGCGGATCGTTGCCCCACCGTTAAAGAATTCAATGCCCTCAAGACGGTATCCATTGATTCGTCTGTGGGTGTGCCCAAAGACAATCCGACGAATGCCGGCAGTTGCCTGCTTGGGTTGGCGGTGCATCCAGTTGAGTAACTGAAGACAGGTCGCTTTCCTGCGGTGGGCAGCCATTGCGGCGGCCTTGTGAGCACGAGCGGCGATGGCCACATCGTAGATTCCACTGGCAACACGCGAAGCAACAGGTTTGTTTTGCCAGCGACCACGATACTCCGCAAACGCTTCGTGATTTCCCTTTCCCTCGATCACATCGCCGTGCAGAAACAGAGTGTCTTTGATACGCATGCAATTGAGGTCACAGGCAAAACGTTCCCGCTCAGCGGCCCAATGAATCATGGCTTCAGAGAAGGCCCCATGTGCATCGTGATTACCATGAAGATAAACGAACTGCTTGTTGGGAAACCGCTCGTACCAACCCTCGAGCCACCGAAGAGCCTGTGCAACGGAAGCCCGTTCATTCTCAAGACGACTCCAGCGAAAGTCGAATAGATCACCGCCCCAGACACAGGTATCCGCATTCTCGATACTGGACTCGATCAAGCTGTGATGTTCATTGACATTGCACCGATTGCTGAAAAGATGCAAATCTGAAATGAATGTCAAACGTCTGACATCTCGCTCTGAAGGCCAAGTTTCAATCATTCGGTGCAAACGTCATTCGAGAGTAGAAAAAGCACGGTGACAGGACGCAAAACCACCGCATGTTCAAGACAATGCCACCCACGTGATACGGTGGTGCACGTGCGAAAGCCTGATCTGGCCTCATGCCGGCAACCTGTCTGGTCGAACATAATCATCAGAAGTGGAATTCGAAAGTCGTCCCCCCCGCCGACTTCAGCGGTCAGCTTTCTTTAATTCCCTTTCGTAGCATTGGCGAATTTCATCCAGATCAACTTCAACAGCTGGCATTTGCGGGTCCATCGCACGCAGGGTATCTCGGGTGATGCCAGCGACAGCGGCATCCCGATACCATTTATTGTCCGCGGGAATCACAAACCAGGGTGCATCTGGTTGGTTACATTTCTGGAAGACGTCTTCGTATGCCTCGCGATACTCGTCCCAACGTTCTCGCACGGTGTAGTCAGCGATGTTCAACTTCCAGTGTTTTTCAGGATTCTCAAGGCGTTTTTCGAATCTTGAAAGCTGCTCCTCTTTACTGATGTGCAAATAGAACTTCAGCAGAGTCGTTCCGTTTGCCACAAGGTTCTGTTCAAAGCTGTTGATAATATCATAGCGATGTTTCCAGACGGCCTTGGGGACCAGGTCTTCAACTCGCACGATGAGCACATCCTCGTAATGAGATCGGTTGAAGATCGAGACCTGCCCCCGCGCAGGCGTGCACTGATGCACACGCCACAAGAAGTCATGATCAAGTTCTTCACGTGTTGGTGCCTTGAATGGGTAAGTCCGACAGCCTTGTGGATTCATTTGGCCAAGAACTTTTCGAATCAAACCGTCTTTTCCGGCAGCATCAGGAGCTTGCAGCACAATCAACAACGACCGTTTGCCTTCGACGAACAAACGATATTGAAGTTCGCGGATTTCCTGGTTCACGTCTGCCGTGAAATCCCTCGCATCTTTCTTACCCTCGAACGGTCCCTTGGAAACGGTTTCGACATCATCGAGTCGAATTTGATCACCCGGCGTGATTTGATGATTCTGGACAAAGTTCATATTGTTTTTGTTTCTTGAAGGTGAGGCATGCCCGATCGATCCATGGGCCTGACGAAATCACGACGGAACAGAGCTGTCAAACTCCCCAGCTACAGAGAACTCACACTCAGAGACCACATCAGGCGTAGCCGCCGGCTCGCCAAATCATTCTGGGCGGCACAGGCGTGGCGTCCGTCAACTGGCAGGGGGATTACGTTTATGTTACACCGAGATGAGTGGCGCGAACCCTGCATGAAAAGCGTAGCGTTCGATTAGCTGATTATAACGACCGACTACGACAGGTGATGCGACCTTGCATGTGATGGTAACCGGATGCGGCGGCTTCCTCGGTAGCGAGATCGTCCGCCAATTACTGCAGCGGGGTGATCAAGTCACTGGAATTTCCCGGGGAGAATATCCAGCCTTGGTGAAGCTTGGGATGAAACATTGCCGCGGCGACCTGACGGAGGCTGATTTTGTCAGCAGAACGCTTCGCGATTGTGATTCGGTCGTGCACACTGCGGCTGTTGCTGGCGTTTGGGGTCCTTGGCAACACTTTTTTTCGATCAACAAATTAGCGACCGATCATGTTCTCGCCGCATGCCGTTCCAACCAGATTCCCCAATGTGTCTTCACCAGCAGCCCCAGCGTGACGTTTGACGGCGATCACCAACGTGGCGTCGATGAGACCGTTCCCTACGCTAGCCACTGGCTGTGCCACTATCCGCACACCAAGGCATTGGCAGAGCAAACTGTGCTTGAGGCACATCATCCCGGTACGCTGGCCACCGCGGCACTTCGTCCTCATCTGATTTGGGGTGAGGATGACCCCCATATTTTACCCCGGATGCTGGATCGAGCGAGATCGGGACGTCTGCGGATCGTCGGTGATGGTAAGAATGTGGTGGACACCGTTCATGTGGTGAATGCAGCAGCAGCCCATTTGGACGCGATTGATGCATTGGCACGTACACCTGAAAAAGCGGGGGGCAGAGCCTATTTTATCGCACAGGATGAGCCAGTGAATTGCTGGGACTGGATCCGTGAGATTTGTGAGCTGGGAAAGGTGCCGCCACCCCACAAACGGATTTCTTATGCCGCGGCCTACCGAGTCGGTGCGGTTCTGGAGGCGGGTTATCGCCTCACGGGTCGCAAAAACGAGCCACCGATGACCCGTTTTGTAGCCGCTCAGCTCGCCCGAGATCATTATTTTTCGGTTGAATCGGCAAAGGAAAAGCTGGGGTTTCGCGTCCGGCTGAGTATGGATCAGGGATTGGAACGACTCGGTAAAGCGTGGAAAGAACGCGGGTAACCCGTTTTAAACCGTTTTTCACGATGTTTTTTTGCAAAACCCGACCCTGATTGTGCCATCGCAGGCGTTGTCAATTTTGTCTTCGATTGTTAGCCTTTTCGTTGACGGGTGTGATGCAGGCGAACTCCTCACGGTACCGTTATTGCTCGCGAAAACTCGCTCATCGAGCGTACCTCTTACAAATTTTCTGCCTTGTGATCGCTCCCAATCGCGCCTCCGAACTGCCCGACGACCAGCGAATCGTCATCACTGGCGTCGGCCTCACTGCGCCCAATGGAAACGATTGGTCGAGTTTTCGTGAAGCCTTGCTCGAAAAGCGAAGCGGTGTCCAACCTTATGAAATCCGGTACTTCGGCAAAACGCTGGCCGGGATCTGTGACTTCGACACCAATCGCTATCAAAAGAAAAAAGAAGTTCGGCGCGGGACGCGAGCCGGCAGTGTCGGCGTTTACGCTGCAAATGAAGCGATCCAACATTCCGGCATCGATTGGGAAAATACCGACCGATCACGGGTTGGGATTTATGTCGGTGTCACCGAACATGGAAACGTCGAAACTGAAAACGAAATCTACGTCATCAAGGGTTTCGACTACGATACCAGTTGCTGGTCTCACCACCACAATCCTCGAACCGTTGCCAACAATCCAGCAGGCGAAATCGCACTGAACATGGGCATCACCGGCCCGCACTACACCATCGGTGCAGCTTGCGCCGCTGGCAATGCCGGGATCATTCAGGGAGCGCAAATGCTGCGTCTCAATGAGTGTGACCTGGCGATCGCTGGTGGTACCAGTGAGAGCATCCACACTTTTGGGATTTTTGCCAGCTTCAACAGTCAAAACGCACTGGCCAGTCACGAAGACCCATCACAAGCGTCGCGTCCATTTGATGTCCAACGCAACGGAATCGTCGTCGCCGAGGGTGGATGCCTGTACGTCCTGGAACGACTCAGTGACGCCAAAGCACGCGGCGCCGAAATTCATGGAGAACTGGTCGGCTACGCCATGAACACCGACGCGACTGACTTTGTCCTTCCCAACCCCGAACGACAGTCGCAATGCGTTCATATGGCCTTGAAAAAAGCCGGTCTCGAAGCAAACCAGATCGATCTGGTCAGCACGCATGCGACAGGAACCAGCAGCGGCGACTTTCAGGAGTGCAAAGCACTCAGGACCGTTTTCGGTGACTGTACCAACACACGAATCAACAACACGAAAAGTTACATCGGTCACGCGATGGGTGCGGCAGGGTCACTAGAATTAGCTGGTAACCTGCTGTCCTTCCGTGATGGTGTAGTACACCCCACCATCAACGTCGATGAACTCGACCCTGACTGTGCAATCCCCGGCTTGGTTTTGAACGAACCAGAAGAGGGCAAGAACATTGATTACGTTCTAAACAATTCCTTCGGCATGCTGGGCATCAACTCAGTTGTCATCATAGGTCGCGTTTAGGCGTAAAGCGAACCAACCTCTGTTGCACGATGGCAACAGTTGCAAACCAAACCACTGAAACGCATTTGAACTGACATTGCGTCGATGGACAAAACGCTGCCATCACGCTGTCGAAAAAATTTACCGGAGCCATTGGATCGATGACCCCTGCAGAAATTCGCGACGAAATCCTTGATATCCTCGAAGACATTTCCCCGGATGAGGACCTGGATAGCCTCGATGACGAAAAGGCTTTCCGCGATCAATTGGAACTCGATAGCATGGACTTCCTCGACATCGTGATGGAACTGCGCAAGCGGCATCGCGTGCAAATTCCGGAAGAAGACTACGGTAACCTTGCCAGTATGCACTCGACCGTCACCTATCTTGAGCCAAAGATGAAGGACATCGTCAAGTCCTAACAGGCTGGAAAAAAGAATTGCGTGGATGGCCCCTGCCGCTGGCGTGTGCCTGCCGCGAATCCCGCTGGCATGTGCCTGCCGCCTATGCCTTTCGCGTGTGCCACCCCGACTGCCCGCAGTGCGTTTCGCCAACCGCACCGATGTTATGCCTTGCTGACCGCAAATCCGCCACAGATTTCAGAGATTGAACGCCCGGGACATGAAACCCAGCGTCAACTTGGCGATCTCCGCGATTCGAACCCGACATCCCAAAGTCGAATCGTTGCAGAACCGCAAGGTCGTAGAACCGCAAGGTCGTAGAACCGCAAGGTCGTAGAACCGCAAGTCTGCAGAACCGCAAGGTCGTAGAACCGCAAGGTCGCAGAACCGCAAGGTCGTAGAACCGCAAGTCTGCAAAAGAACACAGGCACAACAAATCTCTTGCAACGAACTTCGTTAAAAACGACGACCAACGTTTCCACCTGTTAGAACCGCTGCCCGACCGTGTCGCAGCAGGATTTTGTGACTTCAGTGGCACACGTCGTGCGTGGGGTGCCCAAGCCGAGATCCAGCGTGGTGCTCTCTGCCTGACTGTCCAATCTGTACCAGCATCTGTCATCACAAAGATACACGTGTGTCTTCAGATTGACTTCATGCGTTTGTCAGTTGCGGTATCACGCAAGCCGATCATGGAACCTCTATTTCCTGAAAACAACGGGTTCTTTGCCCTTCATGAAAGAACATCGGTGCGTTGGCATGCAGTTAGCGTTCTCACATTGATGACCCAAATCGCGGGCAATTGTTGGCCCGCTAATGAATCCCATGTCGTCCAACGAAGGCACGTACCATGTCCACCCTGATCAAATGGATCGCAGCCCCGATGCTCGCGGTCGGCTTGCTGGCAGTCACCGATGCTCCGCAAGCGGAAGCCCAAAGTTTTTCATTCGGCACCCGAGGTCTGAGCATCCAGCTCGGGCAGCCTTACCCTTCTTACTACGGTCGCGTGCCGAGCTACAATCGCGCTCCCAACTGTTACGCGCCAAGTTACAACAGCTATCGCTATTACTCCCCAAGCCGGTACCGTTCCAACTTTGGATACTATGATTATCGGCCCAGCCAGATTTACCGGTACGGGAGTCGCTACAACATGACTCCCCGCTACTACGGTTACCCCACCGTCCCGCACCACCGCCACGGTCGAGGCCGCTAAGGAGTCCGAACAAAGCGATCAGCAGGATAAATGAGCCACGGCCACGCCAAACCTCCCAAATTTGGCGTGGCTTTTTTACTGCGCCCGCCGCCGCGGATTAGTCTGTGACCGAAGGCCGGAAAAGTCACACGGACGGCGTAAATCACCACCTCAAGCGTTTTATGGCATTCCATGAAGAATAAGAAACTGAAGTTTACTTTCGTTGTTGTGATGTTGGGCTCCCTTGTTGCGGCCTCCTCATCGCTTTCAGCAGCCTCACCAACTGGCAAGTGGCGTGGGTCGTGGAACAGCGGGAGCACCGGCCACAGTGGTCCTTTGAAAGCCCACGTGCGCAAAGTTGATCACGATACCTATCGCGCACTCTTTGTTGGCCGCTTTGCGGGAGTCATTCCGTTTGCGTATCCCGCCCGTCTGGATCGGGTTGCCGGCACGGCGAACCAATACACCTCGAGCCAGCGTTTACCTCTGCTGGGAACCTACCGCATGAATGCGACGGTCACCAGCAATCGCATCCGGGCAAATTTCCGTGGTGGTCGTGATAGTGGCACCTTCAATCTGTCACGATAACAAGTCACCAGACTTCCCCAGCAAGTTCGAGTCACCAGACTTCCCCAGCAAGTTCAGGTCACCAGACTTCCCCAGCGAGTTACTGAATTGCTCAGGCTCGCTGAGACGCGATACAGCCACTTTGTGGTGGGACCGTTTGCTGCAGATCGACCAAGGTTCCTGCCCAGAAACGCCGGATTTCGGCCTCACGGTTCCCGAAACCGGTTTTATGCGTGGACCGGCGTCCTCTTGCCACCTCTGAGCCATCCCATCGCTGGGATCTTTGTTGCGTTTACTGCCCTTGTTTGCGCGCATTGACAACTCGCTACCGCAGTCTTCCAGCCAGAATTTATGGCTGTTTCGTTGAGTCCCATGCTGGAGCCCCCACCACTATCTTCCCCCCTTTGCTAGACTGCCTTATCCCAACCGTTGAACAGCGGACTGGCAGTTCGCAATCCGAGCCTGTAGCCTCAAGGCCTGCTGTCAGTCACACCTTGCACCGAGATGTTTGATGTCGGCCAAACTGATCGATCCCACCTTTCTCTTCCGTTTTGAAGTCGCCATTCAGAGAACTGAGTGCGAGTGGACCAATCGCGGTTTGAAATTACCTGTGGAGTGCCGGTTACCATCTTTTGGCGGGCTTGATGACCGTCCGGTTTTCGCCGATGTGCGGTTAGGCTGGTGCGAGCAAGGCTTGGGCGTTCACGTGACGGTCAATGGCAAAGGGCAACTTCCCTGGTGCCGCGAATCGAGGCTCGATGACAGCGACGGTTTCCATTTATGGCTTGATACCCGATGCAGCCCTGGAATCCATCGCGCCACTCAGTATTGCCATCGTTTTCTTTGGATGCCCGCTGGCGGTGGATCAAAACGCGAAAAACCAGTGGCATCATTGATCCCGATCCAACGAGCCCGCGCGAATCCCAAGTCAGTCCCCGCCAATTCAATCAAAATCGCTGCCTACCCACGACACGATGGGTATGAACTTTCAGGCTTCGTGCCCAACGCAGCAATGACGGGTTTTGAGCCGAACGTACAACCGAGAATCGGTCTCTATTACGCGGTGATCGATCGCGAACTGGGTTGGCAGACTTTTTCGCTGGGTCCCGAATATCCGGTGATGGATGATCCAAGCCTGTGGGGCGAGGCAGTATTGTCCCCAGACTGAGGGCTTTGATAGCGATTTTTAGAGGTTTCTGGCGAATTCCAGTACCTTCGCTCGTTCATGCCAGTTACGTCTTGCCGCTGGATTTATAAAATTTCGGTAAGTTTCCGAACCCGAAAAGTCGATATAACCCGTAAAGTCTCTCACCCTTCCGTTTTACTGGCGTCTGGTAACGCCCCGGATCACATACATGGCCTCCCTTAAGACTTCAAAAGACGTTCAGTCTGTTTCTGGTATCACAGTTCGACTTGCTGGTGATTCGGGGGATGGTATGCAATTGCTGGGCACTCAGTTGACCAATACGAGTGCGTTAGCTGGGAACGACGTGGCAACTTTTCCCGATTTCCCTGCAGAAATTCGCGCGCCTCGGGGCACGCGAGCAGGGGTTTCAGGTTTCCAAGTGCAATTTGCCAGTGAAGAGATTTTCACTCCCGGTGACACTTTGGACGCGTTGGTGGTCATGAACCCAGCGGCAATGGTGACGAATTTGGATGACCTGCGTCACGGTGGGATTCTGATCGCTAACGAAGATGGTTTTAACGCGAAGGAATTCAAACTCGCCAAGGTTGACTCCAATCCGCTGGACGCCAACGTTCTGGAAGAGACCTACCGAATTATCAAAGTCCCAATGACGAAACTCACCCGCGAAGCGGTGTCAGAGTTCGGTTTGGGCACAAAAGTCGCTGATCGCTGCAAAAACTTCTTTGCGATGGGTCTTGTTTACTGGCTCTTTGGTCGTTCCCTCGATCCAACTCTGCGTTTCATTCAGGCAAAGTTCAACAGCAAGCCCGACATCGCCGCCGCGAATGAAGCAGCACTTCGAGCGGGTTGGGCCTTTGGTGAGACGACCGAAGCTTTTGGCGAGAGTTACCAGGTTGAGGCTGCCGAACTGAAGCCCGGTATCTACCGCAACATCATGGGAAATCAGGCACTTGCCTGGGGTCTGATTGCGGCATCCAAGGTCAGCAGCAAAGACCTGTTTTATGGCACCTATCCCATCACGCCAGCCAGTGACATTCTCCACGAACTGACCAAGTACAAGCACTTCGGTGTGAAAACGTTTCAAGCCGAAGACGAGATCGCGGCGGTATGCTCAGCGATTGGTGCTGCTTTCGGCGGCTCAATGGCGGTAACCGCCAGTAGCGGCCCAGGCATAGCGTTGAAGGCCGAGGGGATGGGCTTGGGCATGATCCTGGAACTGCCCATGATCATCATCAACGTGCAACGTGGCGGGCCAAGCACCGGACTGCCCACAAAGACCGAACAAAGCGATCTTCTGCAGGGCATGTATGGCCGCAACGGCGAAGCGCCACTGCCTATCCTGGCCCCCAGATCACCGGCAGACTGTTTTGACATTGCGGTGGAAGCTTGGAGGCTTGCTGTTGAGTGCATGGTACCGGTCATGATCCTTTCGGATGGTTACATCGCCAATGGCAGCGAGCCTTGGAAAATTCCAGAGATGTCAGGTATCCCGTCCATCACGGTGTCGCATCCTGAGGGAACGGATGAAAACGAGCCATTCCTGCCGTACGCCCGCGACGAGTACCTGGCACGTCCTTGGGCCATTCCAGGCACGCCTGGTTTGATGCATCGAGTTGGCGGACTTGAGAAAGAAGCTGAGTCCGGGAACGTGAGCTACGACCCCGCCAACCACGAACACATGACGGAGATGCGAGCTGCGAAAGTATCCAAAATCGCGGAACGTATTCCCCTGCAGGATGTCAGCGGCCCTACCAGCGGCGACGTCCTCGTGCTGTCTTGGGGCGGAACCTACGGCGCCTGCCACACGGCTGTCGGCCGCTGCCGAGCAGACGGTCACAGTGTCAGCCATGCACACTTGCGCTACCTCAACCCCATGCCATCGAACATCGGTGAGTTGGTGCGAGCGTTCAAAAAGGTCATCGTCGCAGAACTCAACTCTGGCCAACTTCGTCTGCTGCTGCGTGCTGAGCATCTGGTCGACTGCGTGGGCGTCAACAAAGTGCAGGGCAAGCCCTTCACGGTCACTGAATTGGTGGCGGCCATCCAACAACAAAGCAATGCCGTCCGCAGCGGCTCCGAACAGTCTGACAGCGGTGATTCCCGGCGTAAGGCTTGTTGACACGGAAACTGACACGACTTGACCACTGACACGACTTGACCACTGACACGACTTGACCACTGACACGACTTGACCACTGGTGTGTCAACGTATTTCCTTCCCAGCCCCACTGCAAATTTCAAATCTGAACCATGTCCACGTTACCTGTACTGAAACCTGCTGACTTTGCTTCCGATCAGGATGTCCGTTGGTGCCCCGGCTGCGGTGACTATTCGATTTTGGCCCAGATGAAGAAGGTCCTGCCCGATCTCGGCTATCCTCGCGAAAAGACGGTATTCATCAGTGGTATCGGATGTAGTAGTCGCTTTCCGTACTACATGAACACGTATGGGATGCACAGCATCCATGGACGTGCTCCGACGTTTGCCACCGGGCTCAAGACCACGCGTCCCGAATTGATGGTGTGGGTGATCACCGGCGATGGCGATGCCTTATCAATCGGTGGCAACCACTTCATCCATGCGTTGCGTCGCAATCTCGACATCAACATAGTTCTGTTCAATAATCGGATTTACGGATTGACCAAGGGCCAATACAGCCCAACCAGCGTCGAAGGGCAAGTCACCAAAAGTACCCCCATGGGTTCGATCGACCATCCCCTCAGCCCGCTGTCGGTCGCCCTGGCAGCCGAAGCGACTTTCGTCGCGAGAAGCATCGACGCCCACGTCAAGCATCTTGGCGAGACCCTAAAACGCGCTGCATCACATAAAGGTGTTTCACTTGTGGAGGTCTACCAGAATTGCAACGTATTCAATGATGGAGCCATGGCCTACGCTCAGGAAAGAAAACAAAGAGCGGACAATGTGGTGGAGCTCGAGCATGGCAAGCCGCTTGTTTTTGCAAACGGAACCAAGGGAATTCGTCTGGTTGGCACACATCTTGAGATCGTTGACACCGCGGACGTACCAGCGGACGACCTTCTCATCCATGATGAAAAAGATCCGAACCCCTCGATCCACATGATGATGGCACGAATGTCGTATCCCGCCATGCCAGAGCCGATTGGCGTCTTACGTGCAGTGGAAGGAGTTCCTACCTACGATGATCAAATCAACGAGCAGGTAATTGCCGCCACAGCAGCCAAGGGAGATGGTGACCTTGATGCACTGTTCACCTCGGGTGACACATGGACCGTTGATTGACCTGCGGCTGAACCCACACCGCAACAGAGCCATGCATGGACGCAGCTTGCCCTGACTATCCGAGCCGGAAAATTCTTTGGCATCGCGCGACCACTGCATCGATGCAAACAGTGTTGCAGAACACTGTTTTGCAGCAAACCGAATTGCAGCGGGCCATGATCCGTTCATCCGTTCAAGATCGAAACATTTTACAGAACGCGGATTTGGAAATCCGCGAACGCCGCCAATCACAAACAACTCAAAACCGGCCTGCCACTTGCAACCGTTGCATGTGGGCCGGGAAGGTTCCGACCTTTTTCCACCGTTGACTGTTCCCCGTTAAACGAGGTTCCCATGCCACGCGACAAATGCTATTCCGACGCTACCAAGGCCATCGGCGATACACCGATGATTCAAATCAACCGTCTGGTTCCCAGTGATAACGCAACCGTGTTCGCAAAGTGCGAGTTCTTCCAGCCCCTCAATAGCGTCAAAGATCGCATCGGCGCGGCGATGATCGAAGCAGGAGAACGCGATGGAAACATCAACGCCGATACCCATGTGATCGAACCGACCAGCGGAAACACAGGCATTGCTTTGGCATTTGTCTGTGCTGCCAAAGGCTACAAACTCACGTTGACAATGCCAGAGTCAATGTCGGTCGAACGACGCGCATTACTCCGAGCCATGGGGGCCAACCTGGTCCTGACACCCGCGGGCGAGGGGATGAAAGGCGCGATCAACCGGGCAGCCGAATTGGTCGCCACGACCGAAAACGCCTACATGCCGCAGCAGTTTGAAAACCCTGCTAACCCTGCAATCCACGAAGCCACCACTGGACCAGAGGTCTGGGCTGACAGTGGTCAGGACATCGATGCCATCGTCGCCGGGGTGGGTACCGGTGGTACGATCACAGGCGTCACACGTTTCCTGAAAAAACAGAATCCGAACTTCAAGGCGTTTGCCGTCGAGCCGAAACATTCCCCAGTGATCAGCGGTGGAGACCCGGGCAAACATCGAATCCAAGGGATTGGAGCCGGCTTTGTTCCCAAGAACCTTGACACCTCCGTCATCGATGATGTGGTGCAAGTCGACGATGAGGACGCATTTGAATGGGGCCGCCGTCTCGCCAAGGAAGAAGGAATCGTTGGCGGCATTAGCAGCGGTGCCAACATGTGGGCAGCGGCACAGGTTGCTGCTCGACCAGAAATGAAAGGCAAAAAAATCGTTACCATCATGTGCAGCCTCGGTGAACGATACCTGAGCACACCGCTATTCGGTGATCTGGGACTCTGACCTGGGACTCTGACATCCAAATTTGTGTTCAAGGACCTGAGATCAACCTTAGGTGGTGCCGATTCTCGGCTCGCAACCCCGGGACCTTTCTCCACTCAGCTCCGACTCGTGGGCTGAGCTTTTCTATCTCGGTCGCGGCCCACTGCACT
>PKCN01000342.1 GCA_002862205.1 Planctomycetaceae bacterium
TTGAACTCTAACAACAAAACTTACAGGATCTTAAATGTTAATTCGTTACTTTTCGGCAATCGTATTGCCAATCTGCTTGTTGGCTAGCGCCCAAGCAGCTTCAATCTTTCCGGCAGTGATTGAGACGGGAAGCACACGTACTGATGGCAGTTACGATGAGGTCATCGACGACCTTACGCTACAAGTTCGTGGTGCTTACGTTCAGGATGCCGCCGGCGGAGGGTTTTCAACCTTCACTCGTCGAGACGACACACTGCTGGGCCTTTACTCAGTTCTGCAGATCGATGGCTTGGCTCCAGTGGGTGGCAATCTTGCTTTCGTTGTGTCTTTCGATTTCACCGGAACGAGCGCAACGCTCCCAGCTGAGGGTTTGACCGCCAGCAGTCGTGCAGGTTACGGCATCTCGGATGCACTGGCCGGCAGCTTGGGCAGTTATGACGCGACGAACGTGAATAACGCTTCGGTCGCTCTGATCTCCAGTGCTACGACGGACTTCTCCACACTGTCAGCTACCGACCTCGACACCGGTGCCGAATTTGCCAGCACTCTCGCTGGTGTCACCGACCTCTACACTGAGGCGATCTTCGGTCTTGATGACGGAACAGCAGGTGGATTCTTGAACAACTTTTCCGCAACGCTCGGCTTGAGCGGCTTGGAAAACCAGATCGGAACTCCAACCTCATGGTTGCCAGTGTCCTTGAACACCAGCCCCACCACCGAGGGCGTGCAAGGTGAATTCGATCTCGTTCTGGGTAGCGGAAGCTTTGTGAACCCAACAGGTCCAGCACTGGGAGCGTTCACGTTCGTTGCTGGCGTTGGATCACTGACCGGTGGTGCCGAAGGTGCTATCAACCCAGTTCCAGAGCCAGGTTCGATCTTCGCGATGCTCACTTGCTGTGGTGTTGCAGGAATGGTTGAGCGTCGACGTCGTCGACGCACTGCTGCCTGAACATCAAGCGGTGCTCAACGTTTGCCCCATCGGTAACGTTCGGGGAACAAGTAATTAGCATAGAGGCAAGTCCATAGAGGGCTTGCCTCTTTTCTTTTTCCTACGGTCTCATCTTTTGTCTGAAACAACCGTCGAAATCACTGAGTTTTACGATCCGCAGAAGTGCGACATTTCATCGTCTGAACTGAGCCACCCCCAATTGAGTGGGCACGATCCCAAATGGCTGCAGTCCATTTCCAAGGGCCTCCACTACAAGCTGTTCCTGCTTCAGGCAGGCCCCTCGGATTCCCCTTCAGGCAGACTACCACTGGCACTCGTTTCCGGACCCATCTTTGGAAAGTTTCTGGTATCGATGCCTTACGTGAACACCGGTGGAGTGTACGCACGGACGCCTGAAATAGCATCTGATTTAGTTAACGCTGCCTGCAATCTTGCGGATCAATTGAAGGTGAGATACTTGGAACTTCGCCACGAAGTGCCGGTCGACCACCCACGACTCAATCATCAGCGAACCGATAAATTCCACATGCGTCTGAACCTACCTGACACAGATGCGGAGCTCAACAAGTCATTCAAATCCAAGCTGAGAAGCCAAATCAAAAAATGCGGAACGTACAACCACAAGACGACTTGGGGTGGCATCGAAATGTTGCCCGACTTCTATCGGGTTTTCGCAACCAACATGCGGGATCTCGGAACCCCCGTGTTCTCAAGAAAACTATTCGAGTCAATCATCCAGACGTTTGAAGGCGACGCAGAGTTCTGTGTATTGCACAACAACGACACGCCCGTCGCAGCAGCACTGCTGGTGCATTCCGCGGGATCAACAGAAGTCCCAAGTGCCAGCAGTCTCCGAAACTGGAATCGTATGGGGCCCAACATGTGGATGTATCGGGCGTTACTAGAACGTGCGATTGAAAAGAAAAGTCATACCTTCGACTTCGGACGAAGTACGATGTCGAGCAGCACTTACAAGTTCAAGAAGCAATGGGGAGCCACTGCCTATCCGGCAGTATGGCAGTACTATGTTCGTGAAGGAAACGTGGAGCAAATGCGTCCAGATTCCCAGACCAATCAGAAACTGATTAGGATTTGGCAGAAACTGCCAACCTGTCTGACGAATGTGATTGGACCGCCGATCGTACGTGGCATCCCATAACCCGACTCGCGGACGGCAGTTCATTGAGCCTGGTAATCAATTCACACCAGTGCACAAATATTTTACAAACTTAAGCATGTTCACGCGCTTAAGTCATACAAGCAATCATTCGTTCGTACTGACGGCGAGGCAAGGTAGACTTATCTATGACGAAGAAACAAACTGACACACTGGAACAGAGTAAATCATCGATCCTTGAGGAGACGCTGGAAAAACAGTCCTTAGTGACACGGCGCATGATCGGAATGCATCGAGGTCGCACTCGAAGAGGCAGATTTTTCAAAATCTTTTCGGCGCTTACGCTCTTTTTCGCATTGGGGGGGACGACATGGTGGGTGCTGTCAGCGGTCAAGGGGTCCGAGCGGAGTTGGAACGAATTCATTATGTCCATTGCTAATCGAATCACTGGTTGATCTCGTACCGAAACCTCAACCAACCCCTGCAGTTATGGGAAGACTGCAGCGAACTCGCGATCGGTGTGAGACGCGAAAATCTGCTCGATTTTGCAATGCTCGAACCATCGCTGAAACGCTAAGGCACCTGCGTTCGAGCATCCACCAGAAACGTGGCAACCCGTGGCGTAACCCTTAAAACGGTGCCGCAAGACACCCTCCTTCTCGCACCACCATGCTCACAGGTGCCCTGCTCCGCCCCAGAGTGCCACAGAATCGCTCTTGGAGTGCGGCCGCCCCTCAAAGTTTGTGTAGGCGTCTCAACGAGTCGAGCTTTTCGCCGACTTTTGCTAATTCTAGCGGGCCGTATTTGGCGATAACGTTAGTTGAACGGGTTAATCCAGCTCAAAATCGGTACATCCATCACAGATGCACCGCTTCTGGCAAGGATTAAGTATCTCGCAACAGCAGTGACATCACAGCAGGGTCACGGCGATACGAAACAACCTCATCGTCTGGCGACACCGCGGAAAGACACATGAAACGAAAATTCACAGTTTGCCTTGCCCGAATGGCATGCCTCAATGGGCTGGCCATGATTGTGCTAGCAACGGCTACCGGCTGCACCGGACTGAATCATTGGTGCGGGGAATTACGCGGTTGCGTAAGTAACCAAATGGTCGATTACTCAAATCGAGCGTTGGCTGAACGAGCGTGGATCCAGCGAAAAGAACGTTATTGTAATTTTCAATACCAGCAGGAATTCAAAGATGGCTTCATCACGGGCTATCTCAACGTCGCCAATGGCGGGGATGGCTGCACACCGACCATCGCACCAGAAAAGTACTGGGGCTGGGCCTACCAAACGCCCCACGGCCAGGCTGCCATCACTAATTTCTTCCAAGGCTTCCCGTTTGGAGCCAAAGCGGCAGAAGAAGACGGAGTCGGATACTGGAGTGCGATCCCAACAAGTGGTCTAGACGGGCTTGTTCCCTATAGCGACACCGCCCCAGCGGCTGTGGATGAGAATATCCTCCCGGTTCCTGTACCGGTCATCGAGAGTGCTGCTGCGTCTGCGAGCAAGAAAATCACTGGCATCAACCAGCCAATCACATCACCGTCGGATGAAGAATCCAACGCTGAGTTTTTCGAGTTGGTGGACAGCACCAGCACCACCCCAAGCATCGGGCCAACACCCTCGGGCAATGTTGACACCCAGCCGGCAGTCAGTAGTGAAGCGGGTATTCAAGAGAGCGAAGTCGCTGTCCCACCAAGCCCGGAAGCCAGCACAAACACCAGCCAACCAGAGCTTACCTTTACATTCGAATAGGTGACGCTTCAGGATGAGCAGATCCCTTACTGATCCAATTCAGTCGCTACACGAAGAGAAATCACGGATGATCACGCAACGACCAGCACTCCAACACTTTTCGATGAATCTTAATTCAGCGATTCATTGCGTGTTGGTAACATCGCTAATTGCCTCGATCGGTGGTTGCACATCGCTGACGCAACCCATCAATGGAGTGCCTGCAAAGCGTCTACCAAAACAGTTTTTCGCAGATACAAAATCGGACATGGTCCCTGTTGATGTCTCAATTCTTTCGCTTGAGCCACCAAGGGACTATCAGATCGGTGGCGGGGATATTTTGGGTGTCTATCTGGAGGGTGTCTTGCCTTTCAATGCTCCCAACGAGCCTCCTGCTCCACCACCTGTGAACTTTCCCGATTCCGAGAGCACTCTGCCGCCATCCATTGGCTTCCCAATCGCTGTTCAGGACGACGGGACTCTGTCTCTTCCGCTACTGGAGCCACTGGATGTCGAGGGCCTGACCCTTGACCAAGTGAGAGATGCCATTCGCGACAGTTACGTGGCAGCCGACTTACTACCAAGCGAGAAGGCACGCCCTATCGTGACGATCATTCGCGAACGCACTTATAACGTGATCGTCGTCCGCGAGGACACGCAGTCCAGTGGCGAGAGCGGCTATATCCGAGGTAGCAGCGACGAAACGGCACGCGGTGGCCTGGTCAAGCTTCCTGCCTATCAGAACGATATTTTGCACGCGTTGGTCCAGACGGGTGGTTTACCGGGATTGAACGCGAAAAACGAAGTGATGGTATTACGTGCCACACGAGCCGACAAAAACAAACGCGCTGAGTTTTTAAGGGAATTCTGGCGTCAACAGGAAGCTGCAAAACTGGATCCTTGCATCTGCCCGCCTTCATTACCTGATGACCCATCGATCCTGAGGATACCATTGCGAGTCAAACCAGGAGTTGTGGTAGATATCAGCGAAGCAGAAGTCACGCTGGAAGAGGGTGACATCGTCTATATCGAATCACGTGAAGCAGAAGTGTTCTACACGGGAGGTTTATTGACCGCAGGTGAGCACCTCTTGCCGAGAGATTACGACCTCGACGCTTTGCAGGCCATGGCATTGGCAGGCGGCAGTCTGGGAGGCAATGGGCGTGCGGCACAAGGCGGCGGTGGCGGTGGCGGTGGTGGTGGCCGCGGCGGTGGCGCGAACGGCTTTGGCGTCGACACAAGTGTCCCCCCAGGCCTGCTTTACATCCTCAGAAAGACGCCCTGCAATGGGCAAATCGCAATCGAAGTCGACTTGGCTCAAGCGATCAATGATCCCAAGGCCCGTCCCCTGGTTCAACCGGGCGACACGCTGATCCTTCAATACAAGTGTGAAGAAGAATTGATCAACTTTGGGATTGGAACCTTCTTCACCTTTGGCATCGCCGAATTGTTCAACGGACGATAGGCACCAGGTGATCCGGATTCTCGAGAAAGCCACGTTTCGAATGTTCGAAACGTGGCTTTTTCTTTGCCCTTGCGGCTACGTACCATTCATACTCTGCTAGCGGTTTGTTTCATCCCACTGCGACCCTCAATTTCGGCTCATCGTTTGTGAACCGGCAATCGCATGCAACACTCTCCGTTTCCATCCTCCGACCACCACTACCACTTCGTCACAGGACGCTTGGCGGAATCCGCGCTGCGAAGCATTCTCGAAAAACTTGCCAACGAATACAAATTTGAATACTCCCTTGACGTCATGCCGATTACGGTTGCGGCGTTGATGACACCCCGTTGGATCCGCCGTCACCTTGAAGTTCCCGATGCCGCAACTCACGTTGTCCTGCCTGGCTATTGCGAAACAGGAACCGAAGAACTTGCCGAGTCAGCCGACATTCCGATCCTGATTGGCCCCAAGGACTGCCGAGCCCTTCCTGAGTGGTTCGGTGGAAAGTCAGAACCCATGGACCTCAATGACCACGACATTGAGATCGTTGCGGAACTGAATCATGCGCCCCGGTCCTCTGTCGATCAAATCATCTCTGCCGCCAAACAACTGAAATCCGATGGAGCAGATGTGATCGATTTTGGATGTGATCCATCCAAACGCTGCCTCAACATCGCCGATTACATCAAAGGACTCGTTGACAATGGCATCAGGGTTTCAGTGGATACATTTGATCCATGGGAGGCCGGTCAAGCAACAAAGCACGGTGCAAGCCTGGTTCTTTCGGTCAATTCCAAGAATCGTGAAGAGGCAAGCGATTGGGGCACCGAAGTTGTTGTCATTCCTGATGCCCCCGGAGATGATCGAAGTTTTCACGAAACCATCGAGTTCCTGCAACAAAGAAACGTGCCGCATCGACTCGACCCAATCCTCGAACCGATCGGAACAGGCTTCGTCGAAAGCCTCGTTCGCTACAGCCAAACCCGAGCCCAGTACCCTGACCACAACATGCTGATGGGGATTGGAAACTTGACCGAGTTGACCGACGTGGACTCGGCGGGCGTCAACATGGTCCTGATGGCAATCTGCCAGGAACTCGAAATCAAGAGTGTCCTCACCACGCAAGTAATCAATTGGTCAAAGTCGGCAGTCAAGGAATGCGACCTTGCTCGCAAACTTACCTATCACAGCATCAAACACGGTATCCCACCCAAACGCCTCTCGAACCAATTGGTTCTTCTTCGAGACGCAAAACTCCTTCCCTATCCGCGTGAAGCGATTGAAGCCTTGGCCAAAACACTCAAGGACAACAACTATCGTATCTTTGCACAAGACGAAGAACTCCATCTGCTCTCAGCCGGTATCCACCTGCATGATGAAGATCCGTTTCGACTGTTTGAACGCCTGATGCAACAGGATGTGTCATCCAATGTCGACGCAAGCCATGCCTTCTACCTTGGCTACGAAATGGCAAAGGCAAACATTGCCCTCCAACTCGGAAAACAGTACGAACAGGACCAAGCCCTCAACTGGGGCTACCTGACGATCAAGGAAGATCATCATCGCATCAAACGAACAAGTCGGCACCGAAATAAAGATCGATAGGCAGAAACCTCGACTACACTTGAGGGGTGCCTGACTCATTGCAACGATTTGCGGATTGTTAGTCCTGATGACATCCAGCCAAAATCCTTCTGATTTGCCTACCGCCGGTAAAAGCCATCGCTGGCGAATAGCCTGTGCCTGCATCTTGGTACTTTGGTTTGTCTCGACAATCCTGCTCTCAACCACTTGGTTTCGAGCATGGCTCAGCTATCCCCTGCATGTTTCCAATATGACAGAAAAGGCCGAAATGGCTTACGTGATGTCCGGCGGACACGCTTATTGGGAAAGACTGCATGCGGCCAGCGACCTTTACCATATGGGACAAATCCAAAAGGTTGCCATCAAGCAGGACTCAACAACCTCTCAATATGATTTTGCTCTGAAACGCTCACAAACCAGGCAGCAACGGGCAATTCGCTACCTCGTTGCACTCGGCGTCCCTGAAAATTGCATTGTCACGGTCAGCGCCAGCGGGAACACGATGCTGGAATCCGAATCAATGCTGGGATCATGGTGGGAAGCCCAGGCCTTTGCTGCCGAATTCCCGCTGACGCCCCATGTGGTCGTCAGCACCTCATCTCCACACACCCGCCGCAGCCTGCTGTGCTTCCAACGTGCAATGCCAGCTTCTTGCAAGGTGAGTGTCTATGCGGCCTCACGACCCGAGCATGGGTCTGAACTGTTCAACCCCATCTGGCTCGAATACGGAAAACTGGCCGTTTACTGGCTCGTCGCACGATAACCGATGGCCGCAAATAAGCTCCGCCAGCACAACAACGTTTTGCAAGCAAATGCACTGGGGTGTCAGGGATAGTCGAAGCCACCACTGCCCGCATCACCACACATGGAAAAAGATTTGCCAGCAACAACAGCATCTCTTGACGCAAACGCCTTCATCTGAAATTCTCGCTGCTCGAACTTTGCGTGCCTCTCATTGCTGAAACCCTGTTCATTGCCGAAACACTGTGCCTAGCACCCCTGAGCCCTCCACCGAATCACGCAAGCATCGAGTCATCGTGACTGGTGGCGCTGGGTTTATCGGCTCTGCTCTGGTTCGCTATCTAGTGACGCATGAGCTCGCTGAAGTCCTCAATATCGACAAACTGACCTACGCTGGAAATCTAAGCTCACTCAAATCAGTCGAGTCGAACCCTCATTACCATTTTCAAAAGGTCGACATTTTAGACGCTGCATCGCTCAACAAAGCGATCACAGAATTCCGCCCCACGTCCATCATGCATTTGGCTGCGGAGAGTCACGTTGATCGTTCCATCGATGGACCGATGGGCTTCATTGAAACCAATGTTATTGGGACCTATCAATTGCTTCAGCATGCGTTGGAATACTGGCGTAACTTGGACGAAGTCTCGAAGGACAACTTTCGCTTTCATCATATCTCAACCGACGAAGTGTACGGCTCACTCGGCGATACCGGTTTGTTCACCGAGCAAACCGCCTACGATCCTCGCAGTCCGTACTCGGCCAGTAAAGCCAGCAGCGATCATTTGGTAAGGTCGTGGCATCACACCTATGACCTGCCTGTCGTGATCACCAACTGTTCGAACAACTATGGGCCCTATCATTTTCCAGAAAAGCTCATTCCGCTCATCATCCTTAATGCGCTGGATCGAAAACCGCTTCCAATTTATGGCACGGGAGAGAATGTACGTGACTGGCTGTATGTTGACGATCACGTCAAAGCGTTATGGAAGGTCGTGACGCGCGGACAGATTGGAGAGACCTACAACATTGGTGGCAACATGGAACGCACCAACCTTGAGGTTGTTACGACGACCTGTGACATCCTCGATACGATGCAGCCCCACCCGGAAGGGCAGAGCCGAGACCTGATCGAGTTTGTGTCTGACAGACCAGGCCACGATCTCCGTTACGCAATCGACTCGACCCGTATTCAGCAGGAATTGGACTGGGAACCCGAAGAAAGCTTTGAAAGTGGTCTGCACAAAACGGTGAAGTGGTATCTGGACAATGATTGGTGGTGGGCCCCCATCCGGAATGCCAAGTACGCAGGGCAGCGTTTGGGTACCATCCCCGCGAAGACAGATAAATCAAACTAAATAGCAATGCACGCACATTAATGGCAATTGCCGGCGACGGAACGTTGGCAATTCCCCCCCGACAGGATCGTTGATTCATGGACGAAACGAGCATCCCGTTCAACAAGCCTTATGTGGCTGGTAAAGAACTCTATTACATTGCGCAGAGCATTTCATTCGGAAACATCTCAGCCGATGGACGCTTCACGAAAGCCTGCAATGAATTGTTGTGCGAAAGATTCAATCTTGGCAGCAGCTTGATGGTGACATCGTGCACCTCCGCTCTGGAAATGGCCGCAATCCTGTGCGACGTCGAGCCTGGTGATGAAGTCATTCTTCCCTCTTACACCTTTGTTTCAACGGCGAACGCATTTGTTCGAGCTGGAGTGAAGCCTGTGTTCGTTGATGTCCGTCCCGACACATTGAACATGGACGAAACACAAATAGAGAATGCCATTACCAGCCGCACCAAGGCGATTGTGCCAGTGCACTACGCAGGGGTCGCATGCGAAATGGACACGATCACAGAGATCGCCGATCGTCACGGCATTTACGTGGTCGAGGATGCAGCACAGGGCATGCACGCGTACTACAAAGGCCGAGCCCTGGGATCCATCGGTCACATGGGCACGTACAGTTACCACGAAACAAAAAACTATGTCTGTGGAGAGGGTGGAACATTAACAATCAACCATCCAGAACTAACGACACGTGCAGAAATCATCCGTGACAAAGGTACCAACCGGCAACAGTTCTTTCGTGGCGCCGTGGACAAATACACATGGGTTGACGTTGGCTCTTCCTACGTGCTCAGCGAACTTTCCTGCGCGTTTCTTTATGCTCAGCTCGAGGCTTTGGATGAAATCCGGGCCCTCCGAAAACAGGTATTCGATAACTACCGAGATCTGCTGGGTGGACTTGAAAAGGAAGGTTTCCTTCAGATGCCTGTCATTCCCGACGAGTGTGACACGAATTACCACATGTTCTACATCCTGCTCAAGGATCAAGAGACACGGGATTCACTGATGCAATATTTACGAGAGCATGACATCAATGCAGTATTCCATTACATCCCGTTGCACACGTCGCCGATGGGCCGTTCCTTTGGCTACCGTGAGGGACAATTGCCAGTCACCGAGGACCTGTCGGGAAGACTGCTTCGACTGCCATTCTTTAACGAAATAAGTTTTTCCCAGCAGGAACGAATCAGCGACTGGATCAACTCCTTCCTGGCCCAGCGAACCTATCGCATGGCCGCTTAGATCGCACAAGCCAGCGTGATGCAACATTGCATCTCCCGCTAGACTGACACAACCAAAACAACCTGACAGACAACGAAACCTGCTTCGCGGCATCTCACCACTGGCAAAGGAAACACCACATGACCAGAAAAGGCATCATTCTGGCAGGTGGATCGGGCACGCGACTGTATCCCATCACAGCAACCATCAGCAAGCAACTCCTGCCTGTCTACAACAAGCCAATGATTTACTATCCATTGTCAATGTTGATGCTAGCCGGAATCAGGGAAGTGCTGATCATTTCGACTCCAGAAGATTTGCCAAGTTTCAAACAACTCCTTGGTGACGGATCTGCTCTTGGGATGTCGTTTGAATACGAAATCCAGAAGGAACCCAACGGACTCGCTGAAGCCTTCATCATCGGCGAGTCTTTTCTCGCAGGATCTCCCTCATGTCTCGTGTTGGGCGACAACATCCTGTATGGAAACACCGTGGGTGGTGTCATGAAGAAGGCATCAGCCCAGCTCGACGGTGCAAGCATTTTTGGGTACCCCGTGAAGGATCCAACACGTTTCGGGGTTGTTGAATTTGACGCGGAATGGAACGTTTTGAGCATTGAAGAAAAGCCGGATAAGCCTAAAAGCATGCACGCCGTTCCCGGAGTGTACTTTTATGATTCCCAAGCTCCCACGCTCGCAAAGCAGGTCAAACCTTCGAGCCGCGGTGAACTTGAAATCACAACACTCAACCAGATGTATCTGCACCAGAACAAACTCAAAGTAGAAGTCTTTGGCCGCGGTGTGGCGTGGTTTGATACAGGCACCCACCACTCCTTGCTGCAAGCAGCAAACTTTGTGGAGACCATCGAAGAACGCCAAGGCATGATGATCGGATGCATCGAAGAAATTGCATACAGCAACCAATGGATTTGCTCGGAAATGCTGAGAAAGTCTGCAGCGAAACTCAAAGAAGGATCCTACGCGAATTACCTACGACACATCTCGAATGGATGAAACCGTGACTGTTGGCGGCCATGCACCAGCGAATCCGTTAAAAGTAAGCAGGACTGCACCGACTGCGGTACCATTCGCCCTCCTCGCATGGATGTCTGATCAACCGTCTTCAGTATCTTTCATATAATCGTCTGCCAACTTCAACATACGGTCCGACCGTTTTCTTAAAGGCTTTGCAGGAACCCCAAAGTAAATAGTCCACGGCTTGGTACTCCTCAAGACCAACGACTTGGCCCCCACCACCGTGCCCTCACGCAGAGTCACCCCGGGAACAACCACAGCGTGTGTACCCACGTTACAGAATCGTTCGAAAACGATCGGTTTTTTTACAGTCTGCTGGCGGTACTTTTCTGGAATGGTAGGCCCTAGCAATGTCTCACCGCTGTAATCGTCGTTCTGCGTGAAAACCGTAGCACCATACGCAAGCCCCGAAAACGCATCAATTTCGATTCCAGCCTCTCCACCTGCCAAATTACAAAACACTGCAATGTGAACATTTCGCGAAAGAAGGATACGGCCCGATAACACACAAAAATCATCGACCCTTGAATGATCACCAATTTCAATCTGATCCGCGTTGTAGATGCTGGCCTTATCGCTGATTTTCACTTGCTTACCAAGCTTGCGAAAACCCATCGACTGCAACTCATCTTCAGACAAAAAACCCATTATTTTCCTTTTCCTATAAGTGTGGCTGAATCTCTCACACCCCACCGAAACGTAGCAGGATTCGCCCACAATGGTGTAGACAGATTCTTATCTGAATTCCACACGAACACAGTGCGGAGTGAAGGCAAAGCACCAGCAATACGATACGCCCAACACATCCCGATGCTCTTTACAGGATTACTTCGTTTTGGATTCTGCGGAGGACCTACCCACCTCTTCCCGCACTAAGTATTGCGTCTGATCCATTGTTCTTGCGAAAATCCGACCGACATACTCGCCAAGCAACCCAATGGTGAGCAATTGCGCACCGGCACAAACGGACGTAATCGTCGCAAGAAACGTAAAACCTGGCACCAAACTTCCATAAAATAACCATGCTGCCAACGCATAAAATCCCGCGCAAAACCCGAAAGCCGAAAAAACAACACCAAGAAATATTGCGAACCGAAGCGGCAGCACTGAAAACCCCGTGAACATCGTCGCGGCGTGACTAAAAAGCTTGCGCAAAGTGTAGCCCGACACGCCATGTTTTCGGTCTTCATGCCTCACCGTCACAGCAGCAAAACGAACTGTCGCCCAAGCCAGCAGCACATCGATGTTTACAGAAGGGTTTCGATAGTCCTCAAACCCTTGGCGAAGTTCTGTCCGGAAGGCTCGGAAAGCACACACATTCCTTGCATTGTCCGAACCCATCAATTTACCCAAAGCTCGTTTTGTGATTACCGATGCGATATCCCGCATTACCCCATGCTTCTGCGAGGCAGGCGGACCGTAAACCACATCGTGCCCGTTTGCCAACTCCCCTAACAACTTTGGCACTTCTTCTGGTGGATGCTGCAAATCGTCGTCCAACGTTACCACCACATCTCCTTCGGCCACCCGGATACCGTGTAATATCGCGTTGTGTTGACCATAATTCCGGCTCATGCGGTAACCACGAATCCGCACATCCCCCTCTGCCAAACGCCGAATCACCTCCCAACTGCCATCTCCACCACAGTCTTCAACAAGAATAATCTCGCATGGTTTCTCCAACAAACTGAAAGTCTTGATCAGCCTTGAAGTTAATTCAGGCAAAACATCACCCGAGCGATAAACAGGGACAACAACAGAGATCAGTGCAAACGAGTGAGTCATTTCAATCTACCGACTTCTTTCTGGACGACCTGTACCCTGAGCCCTGATAGTTCTTTTAGCCCATGCGATTTTATGGCGTTCAGAGTGAACCCCTTCCATCACTACCAGTGGAAACTCGACCGTGATTTTCGCGTAAATTCCCATTAGCAACAATCCCGAACACGAAAGGGCACAAAACACAAATCCCTCTCGGCAACGTACCTTCGAGCAAGAATTGGCAACGCGAACAAAAACACAATAACACTCTATAGCCATAGAACTCTCCATGACTACAAAGACGCATGCGAGGTTCCCCCCCCAAGACTTGGCAACACAAACTCAGAAAACGCCCCAAATCAGTGCGCGACATGCGACTAAAACAGTTTCGGATTCAATGCAAGACCCTCTGCCGAGTCGACGGCGAACACAGGAAACCGCAAGCTTTCACCCCCCCTTCTCACCCACTCAATAAATGCCGTGATATGATGTGAAGAGATTCAGGAAAAAGTTGGAACAAGTACCCCGTTCATAACCATTCAACTTCGTAAACATCCAGATCCGCGAATCAACAACAACACATGATTAGTGGCTCCCAAAAGGCGGATACAATGGAGAGAGCCTGCAGCCAACATTACGCAACAATGCCACAGACAAACTGGATCCCATCAGAAGTGTCAAACGAACACAAACTCTCACGATTGACTCACCGTTAGCTGATCCTTCATCAATCAGTCACCGAAACGCGAACACGAACCAAATCACCAAGCCAGGGATGGTACTGATCATGCTGCCAGATATCGACAAAATGACGGGTGGAAAATGCCAGCAGCATGATGGCATCTGGACGACCAGAACGAACGAAGAGATTTCGTATCCAGACTCCGCCAATGCGGACTGTCGGCAAATTGAAGAGCAGTCCTATTGGTTCCAACACCGAAACAGCATCATCACTTCTCTTCTGGCAGAGCACGCATCGCTCGACGAAAAAAGTTTCTTTACGGACATCGGTGGTGGAAACGGTTTTCAGTCAAAAGCAATTCAGGATACTGGGCTTGCTACGGTATTGGTTGAACCGGGACTTACCGGTTGTGTGAACGCAAAAAACCGCGGAGTAAAAACGGTGGTACACGCCACGCTGGAAGCCAGCGGTCTGCGAGATGAAAGCGTTCCCTTGGCGGGCGCTTTTGACGTCGTCGAACATATCGAGGACGAATCGAATTTCCTCGGCACTGCATTTACAAAACTCAAGACCGATGGACTGTTTTTCATGACAGTTCCAGCCCTTTCAATCCTGTGGTCAGACGAGGATAGCTACGCCGGACACTTTCGAAGATATACAGTCAAATCGGCCTGCCGAAGCCTCGCAACACAAGGATTCAAAATTGAATTCGCAAGTTACATTTTCAAGCCTCTGGTTCTCCCGATCTTCTTTTTGCGTGCTACACCGTACCGCCTAGGCATATCCCAAGGCGTTGACATCCAAAAAACGACCAGGCAACACACACTTCCCGACAATCCAGCCGGTCGGCTCGTGAACCGTGGCCTTAAGAAAGAATTAGAACTTCTGCAACGAATGCACAAGCAAAGAATTGGAACCAGTGTGGTCGTTGTTGCTCGAAAGCCTTAGCCACCTTCCATAAAAAACTTTGCGAACCACACCACTCCGACCAGAAAACTCTCCTTCTACCCACACTCGAACAAGCTTGAATGCAGAACATGAAGCTGAAACCTAACTTCCAAGAAAACTGCACAAGCAACCCCCAGTTACAGTTGTGGCTCGTTAACCCAACCAAATCGTTCCAGTTGCGTCGGAGCCTTTCTCTTCCATTACTTCTTTTCTAACATTTCACAAAAGCAGCATTGCAGACAATCGTTACCCGCCCATCCGTTCGCATGCCTTCCATCTCAATTGATTGGTTCAGCTTGCTCCAATGAAATTCCCAACCCCAGCATCACTCCCTATGCTCAATCCACCAGACCTCAGGTCATGTCACCTCTGCATCTGCATAAGTCTTGCAGTCTTTCAGACAACCTTCGCGCAAAGTCCAGATACCAAACCTGCGTCAAAACAACACACGAACCAGCTTGCCAAGGAGTCGAGCCCTTACCTGTTGCAGCATGCTCACAATCCGGTGGATTGGTATCCTTGGGGTGAGGAGGCGTTTGCCAAGGCGAAGCGTGAGGGCAAGATGGTGTTTCTGTCGGTGGGCTATGCTGCCTGCCACTGGTGCCATGTGATGGAACGCGAGTCTTTCGAAGATCCAGAAATCGCCAAGCAGATGAATGAAAAATTTGTCTGCGTCAAAGTGGATCGCGAAGAGCGACCTGATGTCGATCAAATCTATATGACCGCTGTGCAGATGATCTCGGGCAACGGTGGCTGGCCGATGTCGGTCTTTTTACTTCCGGATGGCCGACCGTTCTGGGGCGGAACCTACTTCCCAGCTCGAACGGGTGATCGCGGAAACTCGGTTGGCTTCCTCTCGATCATGGACCAAATCGACAAGGCATGGAAAACACAGCGAGATGCCGTCACACAACAAGCAACAACGCTCACCGCTGCTGTGAAAGCTAACCAGAATCCAGACAAGGAAAAGCCTGATGATGATCGACTGGACGAAAGCCTGGTGACTCTGGTCGGTGCGGCACTCGCTGAGCAATACGATCCAATCAACGGTGGTTTCGGTCGGGACCCCAACCGACCCAAGTTCCCAGAACCATCCAACCTCGTCTTCCTGCTCGATCGCAGTCGTAGCGATGCCGTCAATGACACAGCGCGCAAGAACGCCAAGCAGATGCTGATTAAAACTCTCGATGGCATGTTGAGCGGTTCCATGTACGATCACCTTGGTGGCGGATTCCATCGCTACAGCGTCGATGGACTCTGGCAAATCCCTCACTTCGAAAAAATGCTTTACGACAATGGACAACTGGCTTCCCTCTATGCGGAAGCGTATGCGGACACAGACAATCCGGAATACCGTGGTATCGTGGAAGGCATCTGCGACTTCACGCTGCGAGAACTCAAAGCACCCGGTGGCGCGTTCTACAGCGCGCTGGATGCTGACAGCGAAGGAGAGGAGGGAAAGTTCTATCGCTGGACACAAGAAGAACTTGAGGAGTCAAAAGAAAGGCCTGGCTTCGAACTCTTCAAAAAAGTATTCCGATTGAATGGTGAGCCAAACTTCGAAGGCGAGTACTTCGCCCCCGCGCCTGGAAAATCGTTAACCGCCGTTGCAACGGAGCAGGACACCAACTTTGAAACCCTCAACCAGAACATCGAGGCAGTTCGCAAACACCTGTTTCAGGTACGCGGTAAGCGTATTCGGCCCATCACCGATGTGAAGATCCTGACAGCATGGAATGGGTTGATGATCTCTGGCCTTGCAGACGCAGGAAGAATCCTTGACCGCAAGGACTACGTCAAAGCGGCAGCTGATGCAGCCAACTTCATCCTCGCAGAATTGAAAACAGAGCAGGGTAGACTACTAAGAAGCTACGCTGCGGGAGAGGCAAAGCTAAATGCCTACCTCGATGATTACGCATTCCTGGTCTCTGGTTTGATTGCGTTACATCGCGCAACGGGCGATGAGCGGTGGCTGCAATCAGCAGCCAAGCTCACGGATAAACAAATTGAACTGTTCGCCGATGAGCAGAACGGTGGATTCTTCTTCACCTCCAGCGATCACCCCACTTTGATCGTCAGGGTCAAAGACCCCGTGGATAGCGCCATCCCATCAGGAATGAGCGTCACCACCGAAAACCTGGCCTACTTGGCAGCTAGCGAGAAGGCCTCGCCCGAGTACACAACTCAATTGATATCGACCCTGAAGTCGGTTGCTCCCCTGTTGAGACGTGCGTCAAGTGCTGCCCCCAGAACCGCCGCTGCCTTGGCAAATTACCTCGAGCGATTACCACCACCAGCCCTGCGGATCCCTCAGCCATGATCGAGGTTCAGGCAAACGAGGTTCAGGCAAACGAAGAGCTTGCCATCCCAGCAGCCAACCTGCTGGCTTGCTGAAACCGGCTTGCAGCTTTGCCCTAGCGTGAGTCTCCGCGCTCGCCGAACCCGACGGACTCATCAACACGAAAAACGGCGTTCGTGCAGCATGCTATCGGTTCACGCATCGCGCTCGGGACGCGAGCACAACCGCTAGAACTGAAACTCTTTCTCCGGACCATCGTTGGTCATCGTGAGAATTTCGGGCCCCTTCTCAGTCATCAGTATCGAATGTTCGAACTGAGCCGAAGCGTGCCCGTCTTTGGTTCGCACCGTCCAACCATCCACCTTATCGCTCCGTGTGTATCGCGATCCACCATTGATCATGGGTTCAACCGTAAAACACATGCCGGGAAAAAGCCGATCGATGCGACTCTGACGATTTGGGAAGTGCGGTATGGAAGGATCGAGATGGAACTGACGCCCCAAGCCATGCCCGACATATTCCCGCACCACAGAAAAGCCACGACGATGAGCTTCGGGAACCACCGTTTCGCCAATCACACTCACCCGACATCCTGGAGTCAACGCGCCAATCGCAGCGTAGAGACAATCAAAAGCACATTGCGTGACGGCCCTCTTTTCATCGGAGACCTCGCCAATCAAAAACGTTTCGCTTTGGTCACCGTGCCACCCGTCCACAATCGTGGTGATATCCACATTAACGATGTCCCCATCCTTCAACTCGTAGTTGTCGGGGATTCCATGGCAGATCACATCATTGATGCTGGTGCAACAACTCTTGGGGTAATTCTGATATCCCAAGGTCGCAGGCTTGTGCCCATGGTCCAGCGTCCATTGATGAACCAGAGTATCGATCGAAAGTGTCGTGACCCCAGGTTTGACATGAGGTCGCAGAAAATCCATCAACTGACCATTGACCCTGCCGGCCCTGCGCATAGCTTCCTGATTGGCGTCGCTGAGAATCAACTTCTTCTGCTTCTTTAACATCACGTGCGGGTTCTTTACGAATGCGAGCGGTCGTGGAGACCAGTTTCTACTAACTTGCTGAGCGAGTGCCTTCTCGCAAGCGGAAACTGGAACGCAACAAGCCCTGGAACAACCGGCCCGACTTGAAAGGTATCTCTGTAATAGCAACACAGGGGCAAAGGCCACCAATTGTCGCGCAACGCGTTCTCGATATCCGCAGAAAAGGGGCTCCGCCACCACTCCAATGTTACCAATCCCGACAAGCGAGCGCAAGGACTTCAGCCGGCAATTCGAGAGGGTTACCGATTTTGCACACTCTCCCGTGAGAGATTTAAGGGTGGCACTTCCCGACTCCCGAGCATTTCAGACAGAAACGGTTACGAAAACTGCCTAAATTTGCAGAACTCCCAGCGCAGGCAGGGGTTCCAAGGCATATTAGGGTGCGGCTTCCTGTCCGCGTGGTTCCTGATACGATTTCACGGCTGCCAAGGCGTTTTTTCCGATTACTATGGCGTCCAGGCACGTTTTTTCTCTTCCGTAGCGGTTTTTTCAGCATGAAAACGACTTCAAAGCTCATTTTCCTCAGTTCTCTGATGGCTTTGCTCTGTGTCCCCCCAACCTTCGGTCAAGAAGCGTCGGGGGTTGCAGAAGCGACTGACACCCCGGTAGCTTCCGAATCCGCGGCAACGAGCACAACAACTGGGGCAGAGGACGCAGCTCCCTCCCAGACAACGGAAAAACCCGCTGATTCGGACGAATCGGCTCCGCAGGTGGCCGCGGAATCCAAGCCAGACGCCAGCCAGGACGCCGCTGATTCCAAAGAAACAAGCGATCAAAATCCAGCTCCTGCCGAAAAGGAAACCCCACCGCCTACAGAACGGGAGACCCAAGCTCCAGAAGCGGCAGCCCGACCCGTTGCAAAATCGCCTCTGGCCGCCAACCCTGCACAGACCGCAGGCGGCTTGGGAAAGTCCGGTGATCTCAGGTTCAATTTTTCTGGGGTGACTTGGCCGGCTGTCCTCGAGTGGTTTGCAAATGAAGCCGATCTCGCCCTCCAGCTGGATCAGATTCCAATCGGCAGTTGGACATTCGCCGATCCCACCCGCACCTACAGCATCTCAGAGGCATTGGATGTCATCAATCTGGCATTGCTGAAACGTGGCTACTGCCTTGTACGAAGGGGCCGTATGCTGCAAGTCATCGACCTTGAGCAACAGAATGCCGACAAGCTGATCAGTGAATTGGCCGAATTGGTGCGTCCCGAACAGCTTGAAGAACGGGGCAGAAGCGACATTGTCAGTTGCGTCTTCCCTTTGGGGAGCATGGCCGCTGATGCCGCCAAGGAAGAACTTGCTCTGATGATTGGCCCATGGGGGCGAGTCATCGTTCTGGACAGCGCCCGGCAAGTCAAAGTCACGGAAGCCGCAGACAAGTTGATCGCAATTCGTGATCTACTGAAAAAAGCCTCCACAGCCGACACCGATGTGGTTGAAATTGTTTTGGAACACCGCGCTGCTGATGAAATCCTGGAACTCGCACGACCTCTGCTCGGATTGGAACCGGGTGAGAATTCAAGCGAAGGAATCCGGATTTCAGTCGGTCTCTTTGGCGACAGGCTGTACGCCGCAGGACTTCCAGGCAAAACGGGGCTTCTGGAAAAATTGGTCGAGAAAGCTGACCAGCCACTCGCGTCAGCTGACTCCGATGATGGAACGGAGCTAACCAAACCAGTCTTCCAAACCCACTCAGTACGTAGCGCAGACAGCGCGACCGTGTTCGATGTCCTTCAGACCTTGTTGGCGGGAACTCCCGATGCACGCATCGCAATTGATCCAAAAACAAACGCCATCGTCGCTTGGGCCCGCCCTGAAACACAGGAAGTGATTGTCAAGTCGATCATCGAAATGGAAGGTACGGGCGAGGATTTCAAGGTCATCGATCTGAAGAGGCTCGACCCGGCTCAGGCATTGTTGACCATCAACAAGTTTTTCGGAGTCACCGAAGAGGGTGGTGATGGCCCGATTGTTGATGGTGATCCCACCACTGGCAAACTTTGGATTCGCGGTACGACCGATCAGATCACTCTGGTCGAAAAGCTGCTCGCTGAACTGGAAGGTGATGATTCCCTCGGTGCGTTGAGCGAGAAAGTGCGAATCCTTCCTTACACCGGTCGAGCGGCTGAGGATGCCTTAGGCCAAGTAGAAGCCCTCTGGCCTGTCACAGGCCGCGCAAACAAAATCAGAACGATTTCACCTTCACGAACACGTTCAGGCATGACCCCGCGAAGCAGCATGCCTCTCACTCCAGAACGTCGCGACACACCCCTCGGTGCCCCGGATGCCCGCTTTGTTCCCAAACCCAAAGCTGATGCCGCGAACTACCGATTCGTGACTGAGCCGGTCACGCCGCAAACCCCAAGGCCGCAGGACGCAAAAGCCGATGAAATTGCTTCGCCAAGTGACGCCAACGCCGTTCCGCAAACGATCGTCAAAGTGGGCGGTGCCGACATTGTGGTTCAGTTTACACCCGCGGGGATGATCATCGCCTCAGATGATACCGCAGCGTTGGACGCCTTTCAGGCGCTCATGGACTCCGTTGCCTCCCCCTCAGCGTTAGCCTCCGACCTGCCAACCATCATTTGGCTCAAATACATCAAAGCGGACGTTGCGGCAGAACTGATCTCCAGCGTGCTCGGTGGAGCAGAGAGTTCCCTTTCATCAGCAGTCGACTCGGTCGCCGGTGGACTGGGCGGAGGCATGCTTGGCCTGCTAGGAGGCCTCGGCGGCCTTGGAGGTGGAGGCGGTGCTACTTCAGCAACAAAGTCAGTGCTGACTTCAACCGGCTCGGTTAACATTGTTCCTGACGCTCGACTCAATGCATTGATCGTGCAAGCCAATGCAATCGATTTACAAATGATTGAACTCATTCTTGAGAAAGTCGACATCGCCGAGAGTCCCGAGGATATCGAAATCGTCGCCAAACCTGCCTTGATCCCAGTCATCTACCAGGAAGCACAAGACGTTGCCAACATTGTCAAATCCCTGCTTGGTGACCGAATTGCCGGTGCACAGAGTTCCGGTGGACGTGGTGGTGGCGGTGGTCAACCCTCGCCTCAGGAATTCATCGCCGCACTTCGCGGTGGTGGTGGACGTGGTGGAAAAGGCGGTGGTGACTCAGCTTCCAGTGAGCAGTCAAAAATCAGCGTCGCGGTAGACACCAAGAGCAATTCTCTGGTTGTGGTTGCGACACCACAGGATTTCGATGAAATTCAGGAGCTGGTACGTAAACTCGACCAGAGCAGCATGGTCAACGAAGAAACCATCGCCACCTACTCCACCAACGGCAGTGTGAATCCAGATGTGATGAAACTTGCCTTGGAGACTATTCTGGGAACAAAAGCAAGCTCAACCAGTGATGGCTCAAAATCGGGTAGCAGCTCATCCAGCAGCTCCCAGCGTCCGGGAGGATCAACCGGTTCTAGTGCAGCTGAAATCCAACAGCGAATCGAGGCGTTTCGTGCACGATTCGGCAGTGGTGGCTTCGGCAGCCGTGGTGGATCTGGCTTCGGAGGCCGTGGTGGCGGTTCAACCGGAGGAGGACGCCCCGGTGGCGGTGGCGCCCCAGGTGGTGGTGGTGGTGGTGGCCGCGGTGGCGGTCGATAGACACTCCTAGCAACAGCCGTTGAAGTTGGCTCAGGACACAACGAATGCATCAAACGTAGGCCAACAATGAGTCAACAAAGGCGATCTTTGATGCAGATCGAATCTCTCCCACAATGAAGTGACGTTGGCCACTTCTCCGATACAAATTGATTCTGCAGCAGCGGACAAAGAATTGGTAAACTCATGATCATGCGTGCAGGCGAAATACTCAAACGTCGTGGCCTAATCAGCGAGGAACAACTCGCCCAAAGTCGCAGCAGCGATTCCAACAGCGTTGTCCAAGCGGCGATTACGCTCGGCTACGTCCAAGAATCCGACGCTCTGAAAGCTTTGGCTGATGAGGTAGGACTGGATTATGTGGACCTGCGTGAAACGGAGATTGACCCGGCCGCGCTGGAAGGTTTCCCACAGAAACTGATCTATCGGCAATCGCTCTTTCCGTTGCGTTTTGAGCATGGCTCAATCGTCGTAGCCACCTCCGATCCGCTGGACCTCTACCCGCTTGATGAAGCGAGCGCGGCAACCGGCAAGAATATCATTCCGGTGGTTGCCGAACGCGACGAGATCGCTCGCTTGATGAATCGAAACCTCGGGGTTGGTAGTGAAACAGTCGAAGGACTGATGGCTGCCAAAAACGAAGAAGAAGTCGAACTCGTAGAAGGCATCGAAACCGACGGCAGCGAACTGAGCGAAATGGCTCAGGAAGCATCGGTGGTCCGACTCGTCAATGAAATTTTGCTGGAAGCGATACAAACGCGAGCCAGTGATGTTCACATCGAGACTCAGTCCAACGGCCTCTCAATTCGCTACCGAATTGACGGCATCCTGCACCTGCAGCCCACGCCACCAGAAATCAACCGTTTTCAGGCAGCAATCATCAGTCGCCTGAAAATCATGGCGAGATTGAACATCGCAGAGAAACGGCTGCCGCAAGACGGACGCATCAAACTGCGGGTCCACGGTCGTGAGGTAGACATCCGCCTGAGTGTGATCCCCATGATCCACGGCGAAGGTATGGTGATGCGTATCCTCGATAAGTCATCGATGGTCTTTGACCTCGGTCAGCTCGGAATGTCCCGGCAGAACTACGACACGTTCAGCGAGATCATCAAATACCCGCACGGTATTGTGCTGGTTACGGGGCCTACCGGCTCCGGTAAAACCACCACACTTTATAGCAGCTTGCTACAAATCAAGAGCCCGAAGACCAAGATCATTACCACTGAAGACCCTGTCGAGTACCAACTCGATGGGATCAATCAAATCCAAGTCCATTCAAAAATTGGTCTGACCTTCGCAGCATCACTCAGAAGCATCCTGCGACACGACCCTGACATTGTGCTGGTCGGTGAGATTCGTGACTTGGAAACTGCCGAGAATGCGATTCAGGCATCGCTGACGGGGCACCTTGTCTTCAGCACACTGCACACCAACGATGCGGCTGGAGCCTTCACACGGATGAGCGACATGGGGGTCGAACCCTTCTTGGTGGCTGGTACCGTGGAGGCGGTAATGGCTCAACGATTGCTCCGCCGATTATGTCCCAAGTGCAAAGAAGCCTTCACACCCACACGCCAAGATGCTCCCAAGGATTTTCCTTGGGATAAACTCGGAGATCAACCCATTTACCGCTGTGTCGGGTGTCGCGACTGCCGAAATGTCGGCTACACAGGCCGGATGGGTATTTATGAATTGCTGATTGCCAATGATGAGATTCGCCAATTGGCATTGGATCGTAAAAGCAGTTGGGAAATCAGGAAGGAAGCTGTCAAAGCAGGCATGCGAACCCTCCGAATGGATGCATGGGACAAAGTAGTAACCGGCGATACCTCAGTTGATGAAGTACTCCGCGTGACCAAGGGTGAGGCTCTCTAAGCATGCCCAACTTCGCATACACAGCCCGAGACATGTCGGGCAAACAGGTCAGCGGTACCGTTGAGGCCAATGCCGAGCGAGAAGTTGCTGGCATCCTGTCGGAAAAGTCTCTGTTCCCCGTCGAAGTCAAAGCAAGCTCGGGTGCGCCACAGGCAATTTTTGGTGGGCGCAAGAGAGTCAAAGCACAGACCATGGCTCTGTTCTACTCGCAACTGGCTGCATTGCTGAGGGCCGGGGTCCCAATGATCCGCTCTCTCAATGTGATGTCCGACCAAACCAGCAACGCCACGCTGAAAGAAATCATCGCTGATATCCGCGCACGAGTCGAAGATGGCGAAAGCATTGGGGACTCAATGGGTCGCTATCCCAAGGTCTTCAACGAGATGGGATGCAACATGGTCCGTGCGGGAACCGAGGGTGGTTTCCTGGAAGATGCACTGGACAGAGTCGGTAAGTTCACCGAACTGCAGGAAGACCTCAAGGGTCGAACGATCAGTGCGATGGCTTACCCCGTCTTCCTCTTCTCGGTCGGCAGCATTGTTCTCACGATCTTGTTGGTCTTCTTTGTTCCAAAATTTGACCCGATGTTTGATCGTTTGCGCAAGAAGGGCGAAATGCCCAGTGCAACCGAAGCTCTGCTGGCCACGAGTACATTCCTGCAGGAATATGGTTGGGTCATACTGATCGCGATGTTCGTTGCCGCGTTTGCGGTGCGTGCTAAAATCAGCACCGATTCAGGCAAAGATCTCGTCGACAGATTCAAACTGAAGATCCCGGTACTCGGCGAAATCCTGATGAATCTCGCCGTCGCCCGATTTTGCCGCGTGTTGGGAACCCTCCTCAATAACGGGGTTCCCATTCTACAATCACTCGAAATTGCAGGCTCCGCAGCCGGAAATCGCCTGCTACAGCAATCGGTCAGCGATGCGACCGAAAACATTCGAAGTGGCGAAAGCCTAGCCAAACCACTTCGAGCCAGCGGACATTTCCCACTCTCAGTGGTTGAAATGATCAGCGTGGGGGAAGAAAGCAATTCACTGGACACAGTCCTGCCCGAAATCGCCGACTCTCTTGAGAAAGTTACGTTCCGTCGTCTCGATCTATTTGTGCGTTTGCTTGAACCAGTCATGTTGCTAATCATGGCACTTCTGGTCCTTGGAATCGTCCTGGCCCTGATCGTACCTGTGCTCAAAAGTAGCAGTCAACTCTAACGACACGAGACGGAATCACGAAGGGTCACCGCTCATCTCGAAGTGACCTTGAAACGTGTTGCTTGCCCTTGAAATGTGGTGGCCGACTATAGCACCACCAAGTGCTACCGGCCAGAAAACGACATTCAACCAATGGCCGTTAACGACCGTCATATCGTCTCTCTGTGTCATCTCCGGCAGACCCGATCACGCGTGCAGCAGGGACCAGTCTGAATGTATTCACGCTTGCCTCAACGCCTCCGTGAACACCAAGGTTTTAAGGCGAGGCGACAACCCAGCGTCGCCCCAATCTTAAAATAAACCTCCAACACAACAGACAAACCCCACCCTCGATCCCTCTCTTCAAAAGGCCGACCACCACATCGGTTGCAAACACAAAATCAATGCCGATTTAATTACCTCCGACGCACAACTTTCCTTTCAACTTCCTCGATAAACAGGATGAACTGCAGTAAAATGCGGCACGTGCTCACCTTGATCGCGTGGGTATTGGTGGCGGTGCTGCTCATCCTTTTTAGTGTTCTGCTTGTCTTCCTTGGCTCATTTCCCAGCCCCGTGGATAAACATGCTCACCCTTCAGGCAATGTACTCAGTACTGTAATTTGGGTAAAACTGCTTCTAGGCAACTGGGATTCCGTTTGCGTGAGGATGATATCCAGTGGGTCAAAGTCGCTTGCAGCAAAGTCCGTTCGTCCAGAGCAGATTGAGAATCATTAAATACTGCTCCGCCACATCGCTGTTTGTTTCCAAAAACAGGACAC
>PKCN01000055.1 GCA_002862205.1 Planctomycetaceae bacterium
GGTCTATGTGGGGCGACCAGTGACTGTGGGAATCGACGTACGCGTTTCCAGTTTTCCACCGTGAGACTGTTATCCGGTGGAATTTAGCGGAAGGCTGAACGATGCCATCTCATTGACCTCATGGGAATTCGCTTCATCTCTTCATTGTGGGTCGCCAGGGTTCTGTTCCGGGAACCGCCCTGCGCCCGCGTGGTACGCCATAAATCATATCGGTGGCGTCCCCTCAGGCGAGGTATTTTGCTCCTCCCAGACTTTTTCAGTAATCGCGCGCCTGAGCAATTCCCCGCTGACGCTTCGATCCATAACTCCTGCCGATAACCGCAGCAGGAGGGATTGCGAAGTTTCACTTGGGAGTACGAGTAGATGAGCCGCCGCAAGACTATCACCTTTGAACTAGCCGCCAGCCGCAAACGCAAACGATCGATCAGAGACTTTCGACGTCAATGTTACTCGATGATGGGAAGAACAGACCTGCTGCAAGAAGACGGTGCGGGAGGTCGTGAACAACAAAGACTCGACAACCAACTGCATTTGATCGAAGCAAGGTCAGGCGACGAAACCGTTGGTACCATTCGATGGGGTACCTACATCAGCGTGGCTGGAGATGATCATTATGCGGACTTGATCATCAATAATAAAACTGGTCTTCCAAGCAGTGAACCTGAAAAATTCAGTCGCACAGATCGACTGATCATTCATCCCAAATATCGCCGTGGCACCGTCCTGATTGGACTGGCGAGATTTTGCCTTCGCCTCGCGATTGAGGCGGGAAGCCGATTTGACCTCTGTTGGTCCGAACAGCATTTGGCTCGGGTTTACCAGAGGCTGGGTTATACCGTCTTGCCGCAGCAGCTTGTGAATGCCAGAGCAGTCACGTTGTATCCCCAAATCTTGAACATTCAACAGTTCCAGCAGCGATGGTCAGCTCGGAATGCGGTCACACCGCAATCTTCAGCCACGACCCAGATTGATCAAAACCAGCTCAGCACATCCTGCTGAGGCACGGTTGCAGACAACCCCTGGCAGGCAACTTTCTGAACAAACACTTCACCAGTAACCCAAACCTCGTTCACTTTTCACTCTACGACAGGGCACCGATTCTGTGCTGCCCAACGAAGGATTTTTTGAGATGCAAAACACTCACGTACAGCGAGTCTCCGGACCCAACCTCGGCACCTACTCTTTCGATGAATTCGAGGAAAGGAAACAGGAACTGGCCCGCTTGAAAGAACAGGCAAGCTCATTCTGGCAACAGGAAAAAGCAGTGCTGGTTGCGCATGGTATTGAAAATTGCCACAACATCCTTGATCTGGCATGTGGACCGGGTGTTGTGACTCGAAAAATCAAGTCACTTGTACCCAACAGTCATGTGACAGGAGTCGATCTCAATGAATCACTTCTGAATGTTGCCATCTCTGATTCGCGGCAGGACGGTTTTGACTCACCCACCTTCCGTCAAGCAGATTGTACGAATCTGCCGTTCGAAACATCTTCGTTCGATTTTGTTTACGCAAGATTCCTGTTTCAGCACCTGTGTGATCCAAGTGCTGCCGTCGCTGAAATCAATCGAGTTCTGACTCCGGGCGGACGGGTCGTGATTGTGGATGTCGATGATCGCGATCTGAGCGTGACACCATCCTGTTCTTCCTTTGACCAACTCACCAGAGCAGCCGGAGTCTTTCAATCCCGGGGCGGCGGTAATCGACATGTTGGACGAACACTCGATGGTCTGCTGAAATCACATCACTTTACGCATGTATCTCGACAGGTACAGGTCATGAGCAGTGATCAGATTGGCCTCAATTCATTTTTCAGGATTACCACTCAGTTCAAAGTAGAGCAGTTGCCAACAGAGCTGGCCGGACAGATGCGGGATCTTCTCCCCGAAATCCGTCGTGAGCTGACCTCGGTGAACGCAACGATCACCGCCGGTATTCATGTCGCGAGCGGTCTCGCCTGTTGAAACCACAAACTGGAAAAACACCCTCCCGTTGAACACTACGAAGTGCCAAAAGAACAGAGCCATGAACCAGAATCAAGAATCAAACCGACCCAACACACCTACGCCAATTGAGGTGATCAGAAAAAAGAAGGAGATTCAACGGCAGTTGAAAGAACTTGCCAAACCGGTGATGTGGCGATTTGTTTTGGCATTGGCCGTCGATTGGATGATCATCGTGGGGGCGATGCTTTGTGCTGCGATTTGGCCGACCTGGTGGGTCTGTCTGGCAAGCGTGCTGGTGATCGGGACGCGACAACATGCGCTCGGGGTTCTGGGACATGAAGCGGCGCACTACACGGCGACTCGACATCGGAAAGCCAATGAGGCGATTGGCATGCTGTGGTGCTTCTGGCCAATTGGTGGATCGCTTACCGGGTATCGGAGTTTCCATCAACGCCATCATCGACATCTGGGCACCGAGCATGATCCTGAGATGCATTTCTTCAAATCCGATGAGTGGAAAATCCCTGTGAAAACAGCAGCACCTCTGTGGCGATTCATCAAGGGCTGTCTGGGCATGCAAATACTTGACTATGCAAAACTGATTCGTAGTCTGCTGCCAAAAACAAAAATAGAGTGGGTTGGTGTCCCGATGTGGTGGATCTGCTTTGCATTGACATTGTGGATGCTCGACAGCCTTTGGCTACTTGGATTGTATGCAATCGCGATTCCAACTGTATTTTGGGCGTTGATCGAATTGCGAGGCTGGACCGAACATCGTGGCATCACTGACACTCATCGTTACCATGCCCACTGGTTGTTGCAGGAAGTCCTTTTCCCACACAACGTGTGGATGCATTACGAACACCATCAGTGGTGCTATATCCCCTTTTACAATCTTCCCCGTGCCCGTGCATTGGATGAAAAAACACCCGTTGTGCAACTGAGAGAAGTGTTTGAGTTTCTTGGCACCACCGATCACAACAGCTACGCAAATGCCAATGGCTACCAACTGACTCCAGAGCATTTTTCAGAGCATGTGCTGCAGAGCAGTTGAGGCGGGATCAGAAGGGTGACAATGCCTGGTAGCAATCTCATTGAACTTTGGAACTCATTGAAACTTGGAGCTCATTGAACTTTGGGGCTCACTGAAACTTGGGGCTCACTGAAACTTGGGAAACTGATTCAAACAAGCCATGTCGATGCACACGTATCACTTGTCTCCATCGCAACAACGCTTCGCGATACGCGCGACAAACTCGCAGGTACATCCGTCCATGTCTTCGGCACCCCCAGTGGGACAGACTGCAAACGATTGCGCAGGTTGGTTCCAGGTGGCGTCCATTGTGTCGAGTGAATACAATGGAAAAGCGTCCAGGAATTGATTCTACCTGTAACTTCGTTTGTGCTGGTCGGCTAAAGCCGGGTGTCCCCCTTGGGGTGCACTGCATGCAAAGCAACCAACAATATGGATCACCAAGCTTCTTCGAAGATGGATCATGGTATCCCGTATGAGAACTCTGTATCGGCTAATAAGGTTGCGGCTAATAAGGTTGCGGCTAATGGTGTTGCGGCGAGTAACAAATGACCGCCGTACCGTAAGTCAAGGAATTGCAGTGTCATCGTGTTTGATGCCAAGGTTGGTTGTGCTTGGAATCTGTCTGACTTGTCTATTTGACGTTGCCCGGGGCGAGCGACAGCCTGACGTGAGTACGTACCAGAAGCAGGTCAAACCGCTGCTTCAGAAATACTGTGTGGCGTGTCACGGTCAGGATCATTTTGAAGCCAAGATCCGATTCGATAACATTGATCCCAACATCGTTTCGGGTAAGCATTTTGGTCAATGGGAAGACGCTCGGGAAGCTTTTAACTCGGGTGAAATGCCTCCAGCGGATGAACCGCAACCGACGGAAGCAGAGCGAACGGCCATCACTCGTTGGTTGGATGGGGAATTCAAAAAAGCCAAGCAGTATGGGAGTCCAGACAAGCGGGGCAGCGTACGACGCCTGACGCGATATGAGCTGCGATATGCACTCGAAGACCTGCTGAAAATTTCAGTAATCGATGATGTCAATGCGCTTCCCGAAGAGGGAACGAGTCTGGAAACCGGATTAAAAAACAGCTCGCGACTGCTCATGATTAGCGGGCCTCACCTGGAATCGTATTTGCATGTGGTTCTGTCGGTCATCAACCGAATGAAGCGGATAGCCGCATTTGTGCCGCATGCTGAGAGTTTGGATATCGAAAATCTGGATACCGATCCCGCTGTCACTTTCGCCTCCGAAGGCCGTAAGAGCAAACCACTTGTGGGCAAAGTAGAACGTGCTGGCAAAGGTGTCTTCATGAATCAGGATGGGTACATTGATCTGCCAATTCGCTCCATTTCCAAATACATGTTCCAAACATTTCTTTCCGCCAAAGCAGAGGCCAACGGAAAGCTGCAGGTCGCTATCGGCTTCACGCATTCAGAAGTTGACCCGCGCCAGAAAACGGCGGATCTGGGAATGATCGAAATCGCGAAGAGTGATGAATTGCAGACGTACTCACTGAATTCCTATCCAGAGATGTTGCCCACAGAAATGACGCGAGCTTTGGATCGTCCCTTTTTCATTCGTATCACAAACCGCAGTTCGCAGCGGATCTATCTTGAAGCGTTTGACTACAAGGGAAACGTCAACACTGAGTTGACATCGACACTCATCCCGTCGGACATCGCTGAATCAGAGATTGCAGACCACATCCGCAATAGCATTTTTACATTCGTTGAGAAAGCGTTTCGCAGATCGCCCAGCGAATCAGAGATGAAAAGGTATCAAGGGGTCTATCAGACGTACCGTCACAAAGAAGATGCGATCGCGGCTCTGCTGAGTACCTACAAGGAAATTCTATGCTCACCCAGTTTCTTCTACTTGGGTCTTTCCGGCGAGCTTTCCGCGAAACAGAAGCAGAACTACAAGTTGGCGGAGAGATTGGCTGTCTTCCTGTGGTGTTCGGTTCCTGATGAACAACTACTGGCTTCGGCTTCGGCCGGTGAATTGACAATACCCTCCATCCTCGCCTCACATGTTCAGCGCATGCTCAACGACGAAAAGTCGAGACGATGGATCGAGACGTTCACCGACCAGTGGCTTCAAACGTCCAAACTGTTCAATGTCGCGGTGGATAGGAATTACTACCCCAGATTCAAGGACTCGTTAAAGGAATCGATGCGTCAGGAAACGGTCGAGTCAGTCAATGATGTGTTCCGAAACGGTTCATCCGCGCTCGATCTTTTGAAGGCCGATCATGTTTTTGTGAATCAGTCATTGGCGGCGTTTTACAGGCTCAAGGGCGTCCGGGGACCAGGCTTCAAGAAAGTCCCGGTGAAGGATGGTGAAAACCGCGGTGGATTGCTGACACAGGCAACGTTTCTTATCGGAAATTCTGATGGAATGAACTCTCACGCCATTCTTCGCGGCGTCTGGTTGGCCGAGGTGATTCTCAACGACCCGCCTCCAGAACCACCCAAGAATGTCCCCCCCCTGGATGAGAGTATTCCGGGTTTCGAGAAATTGACGCTCAACGAAAAACTGTTTGCCCATCGCAACCATGCGGCTTGCAAGAATTGTCATCAAAAAATCGACCCTTGGGGAATCCCGTTTGAGAACTTTGATGCAAGCGGTGCCTGGCGGCAAAAAGTGCTTGTCGTTTCCAAGGCTGCTGATACTCCAAAAAAAGCGAAAAAGCCGGTTTTCGAAAAAGACTATGTGGCGATCCATCGTCAGGCAACGTTACCGGATCAAGTCACCATTGACGGCATTGGGGAACTCAAAGACTATCTTGTGCAGCATCGGAAACACGATTTCGCCAAAGGGCTCGTGGAAAGATTGCTGGCTTATGCACTGTCACGGGACGTCGATTACCATGATGAAGATCAGGTACAACAGTTGGTCGATCGTTTCGAAGCAAACAATTATTCTGTGCCGATGATCATCCGCGATATTGTTCAAAGCGAACAATTCCAACGAGGGTATTAAAACAATGGCAGTCAAGACCTGGCATTTAAAGCGAAGAACGTTTCTCAGAGGCGCAGGTGTATCTCTGGCGCTGCCGTTCATGAATGCGATGGCCTCGGGAAGCGAGGAAAAGGCACTCAAAAGTCTGCCCAAGAGAGCCGCGTTTCTCTTCTTTCCCAATGGAGTGAGTCTACCGCCGGAAAAGGACCCGCAGCACGAGGATTGGTTCTGGTTTCCCAAAGGCCAAGGCAGAAACTACGAATTCCGAACAAGTCAGGCCGCACTGAATCCGTATCGCGACAATATCTCGGTCATTTCCGGACTCTCACACCCACAAAACCGCAACAGCGGAGATGCGCATGTGAATCCAACAGGATTCATGACATCAAAAGATATCGTCAAAGGGAAAACGAGTCTCAATTCCATTTCAATCGACCAGGTCATCAGTGACTTTCACAGCGGTCAAACACAGTTGGCCTCAATGCCGCTCTCCACGGTGGGCGGAGTGGGGAATTTGAGTCGAACCTACACTCTCTCCTTCGATAAAAATGGCAAAGGGATTCCCGCTTGGTCAAACCTGAAAGAAATTTACGAAAGGATGTATGTCGCCAGCAGTCCAGCAGCCAAGGCTCGATTGCAAGAGAAAACCCACTTGCTCAACGAAATCTATCGGGATGCCAAGGACCTCAAAAGAAATCTGGGCCAAGAGGATCAAGCCACACTCGACGAGTATCTGGCATCCATCGCAGAGTTGGAGCAGAAAATTGCAAACGACAAACTGTGGGCTGACAAGGGAGCTCAGCCGATTCCTCCCGAAATGAATCTGGAGATCGAGTTCACGGATGTGCAAAACTACATTCGGACGATGTACGACTTGATGTACCTCGCGTTCAAGGCTGATATCACGCGCGTGGCGACCTATCAAATCGCATCCGAGGGAGGGACCGCACCAACCAACAATCTTTCCAAACATATTGGCATCGGCAAAGACCTGCATCAATTGAGCCATTCAGCCGCCAAAGGCAAAGATGGTTTCAAGAGTTGGGGGCTGTGGGATCAGTTTGTCGCACGACAACTCGCTTACTTCATCAAACGGTTGGAGGACACTGCAGAGGGAGACGGCTCGCTTCTGGATCGATGCCTCGTCTTTCAGGGAGCGGCAACCTCAAAGGTTCACGACAATACAAACTTTCCATTGATTCTTGCAGGCGGTAAAAAGATGGGCCACAACGCAGGGCAGTTTGTGACCTACGACGAAAAAGCAAATGCACTTTCAAACCTGTTTGTCAGAATCGCCAATTCCATGGATGTGCCTATCGAAAGTTTTGGAGACAGCACCGGCGTCCCCATGAACGAACTCTTTCGTTGAGGTTGGATTGGAAACGATTCGGATTTTCTGCCCAATCGATTCGCAAAGCTGCAACCTGTCGATTCTCAGTGGTCTTGGGTGTTGAGAGGAAAAAACGATATCCGCCAGCGTGGATCGTGACTCAGGAACCTTCTCGAAGATGAGCACTGAACGAGTCGTCGATGTGATTCACCAGTGCCAGATTTCCAGTGCCAGATTTCCAGTACCAGATTCACCAGTACCAGATTCACCAGTACCAGATTTTGGCAACGAGACAAAATCCTGTCAGGCGGCATCTTCTGGTCCCATCACGGTGCAGCTGTGTCGAGTTTCTTTTCCGCCACGGCCATCGTCACGCATAAGGGCCAGTGAGTGCCAGACTCGGTTGAAGAGTCTCTCGCTCATGTTGTGGGCCAACAGCGAATTGCATGTTCACCCTGAAACTTGTTCACCCTGAAACTTGTTGACCCTGAAACTTGTTGACCCTGAAACTTGCTGACCCTGAAACTTGCTGACATTGCTTCATGTCGGCGGGTGAGCGTCAGCAGAAACCATTTCCGGAATGCAGCGAGGTAATACCATCACGACTGCGTGAAAAGCAGTTGGTCAGGGCTAGGGAGCTTGTGGGGTTCGCCGGACGTGAACAATCAATTCCCCCGCATTGTCGTCCAGTTTGTTCCAATCATCCTGGCAGCGAAGGAACAGTTGCCCCTGAGTCGGTGATACAAAACTTTTCAACTTGCCAATGGGAAACGGATCCGAAAGCTTGAAGTCGTTGAAAATCACGGCAACCAGTTGGCCACGTCCGGCTTTGTCACCATCAGCATCGTACTGGCCACCATCTTTTGCGATCTTCCAATTGCCGACAGCGGCAAGGTCGTAGGATGCTCCCGCCTCAAGCTGAACACCCGTTGCCTGCCAACCCAACAAAGCTGAAACCTTGACTTGGGTTCGCCGCTTGCCAGCCAGAGGGTTGAATTTCCGGTTCCACTGCCAGGCACACAGGTCAGCACGGTATCCATTGTCCAGTTGGTCGAGAAACAGATCGTATTCAAATGCCAGTTGCTTCGCGGTGGGGCCGTAAACCACTTCAAATGTTGCCCCCGTCTGCTTCTTCATCAACGCGATCGCCAGCGGTTTGAATCGGGCGGCATAATTCGGATTGTTTGCCAATAGATGGCACAACGCCCACCGCCATGCGTAGTCTTGCCATGAGCCAGGATCGGTCCTTCCGGGCACGGCGATTTGAAGCAACTTCCTCTTGGGTTGACTGCCTTGCAGGTAGGCGATGACACGTGGATTGATATCCACGGCCCTTTTATCAAACTTCCAATATTGTCCCATTTCAGCCAAACCCTCTGACAGCCATGTGGGACCCGTGGAACCGAAAGCAAGATGGCAAAATCCATGAGTGCACTCATGTTGAATGACGCCATGGTCATCACAGGAATAAAGCACCGCTCGATGCCGATTGCCCAGCGATGAATTGAAACAGATGCCAGCTTCACCTTGAATTTTGGCGATCCCTGCGGGTTCTGTCAGCAAACCATCTGGCCAAACAGATAAATCGCGAACGATAAACCCCTCTACGATTCCGCTTGGAATCTGGCCAAAGTATTTTGACAGGATCAAGGACATCGTTTCCAACTTGTCCAGAATGATCCGTGATTGGCGTTCTGATACGTCGGTCATGAACGCATAGTGCTGCGAACGAATCAGCCGCGGTTTTTGCGGTTCGTCAGATAGATGTCGGTACTTGGCAAGCAGTGAATCATCAATGCTCGCACGTGCAGTGGTCGTGTTGCTGACTTTGATTTGAAGCGTTTTGGCTACGATGTCTCCCGTGTCCAGACGCACAGCAACCAGTTTCTCCACTGTGGCCCCGGCTCCGGCACGTCCGATGTCATCGCTGCTGAAGCCAACCGTGGCATCTTTTGCCAGCGGAATCGATAACGTGGATTTTCGTGTGAATCCATTGTTCGCGGGAATCTTCACGACCAGGCGGCCATTTGTCACGCGGCTCAGTTCACCGACAATCTCACACGTTGAGTGAACACCAGGTTTGTTTCCTTCTTCCATGACTTTGATTCCATTGGCCTCGTCATTACCGGTCACAAGGGAAATCTCAGTAACCTCACCTGTCGTGCGTCCCAGTCGATTCAACTTGCACTGAAATCGGATGTTTTGACCGGGCTGCAAATCCTTCACGGTGTAACTGCCGGTGACTAAAATTTGAGCCGGAGATCGCAGGAACTGGCCGCCCGCCAGACGCACGCTTTGCTTGTCCATGGGTTGAACACGGACGGTATAAGCTTTGCCCGCTTCATCTTTCACGACCAGCACGTTACCAGAGACCGATTCAACGCTTCCAGAAATGGAAATGCTTTCCAGGACGACAAGTTGCGATAATCCCACCTTTGTAACCAACAAAACCGCCAGCAATGACGCGGCGAACAAAACAAGTGGCGGTCGCTGCATGGATTTTCTCACATCGTACAATGGCTGCTGATATTGCACCGTAACCCACCAGTGCATGACGATCTAGACCTCAAACAGGAATCTGGCATCCGTTGGTTCGGCGATTGAGAAGAATAGGCGTCAGCTGCCATTTCGAATTTCCAGTAAACTTGTAATTGCTGGCTATCCTGCTTTCACTCTGTCCTCAGGGCATTCCCAAAACGAAGGCGTTACAGTGCAGGCGTTGCAGTGCAGTCGTTACAGTGCAGTCGTTACAGTGCAGTCGTTACAGTGCAGGCGTTGTTGGCATCAGTGTTCAGCGGCAGCGGGTGAACGAGAGAGCTCGCAAACTGCCGTCGACGGACATTTGTACTGGCTACAGACAACGCTTCAATGGTGCATCATCGTGGCAAGGCGCGTTCAAGATTGAAGACGAACACACCCGAATGTGAAATTCTGGTAGGAGTCAGTTTCAGTGACAGCAGGGCAAGATGAGATGAACTCAAACGATCCAACCACGCCTCATTATCAGAATCCGTATGAATCGCCAACGACGCAATCGTTCGATGGTGGTTTCTCCACAGACCTCGGCGATTTTGAGCAGATTCGGCAGTACCATCTGAGTCACGAAGCCTCGATCCGTTCGTTTGGATTGCTGTATTGGTTTGGTGGAGGCGTGATGCTCTTCTTGGGTGGCGCAATGATCGTCCAATCGCTGATGGATATCTTGGATCAGCGACAAATCGGCTTTCCGTTCGAAATCATCATGATAAGCGCGGTGTATATCGTGGTCGGGTTGCTTCAAATTACTGTTGCGCGGGGTATACGAAAATTCACGCCCAACGGCAAGATAGGAGGAATCATCTTCGGCATGATCGGTTTGATCGGCTTTCCCATCGGTACGCTTCTCAGTGGTTACATGCTGTATGTATTATTGTCAGCGAAGGGCAAATTCATTTTTTCACCGCAATACCAGCAGGTGCTCAAAGCAACGCCCCACATTGTCTACAAAAATAGGATTGTGTTGCTCCTTCTTATCATCGTGGTCTTGATTGTGATCGTGGCTTTATTTGCAAGTATTTTGTAAAGGAAAAGGGGGGGGGAGTGAGCGAAACCAGAGTTGCTGATTCCTGTTGTACCGGGACTATCCCGCGAACGGTCTTGCTCTGTCCATTTGGGATAAACCAGTGGCTTCCTTCAAAACCACGACAAAGACCGCACTTGGTCCGAGGTCCCGATCTTTCCCGTCTTGCCTTTTCTCCACTCTACCAACGGGCCGATTTCGTTGAAGAATTCAGGAACAGAAAACTGCTTTGCAAGCAGGTAGTGATGCAAGTCGGAATCGGTCTTCACAAAACACTCAATGCGTTTGCCAGCGAAACCATCGACGATCTGATCCAGTAGCGGAACCAGATCCCGCATGCTGCTGCTGGCATCGCCCGTTTCGCTACAAAGTGCGAGGGTGACTTCCAGTGTACGGTGATCATCCGCTGGATTCGTTGTCATCCCCGTACCCCAAGAATCTGAGGAAGTGAAGCGTCAATTCTTGCCACTTATCTTTGCGCCAAGCTAACGCTAGTCACTATTGATCAATCGAATATCTGCCGACATGATAACACTCCTGTTCTGGTCACAGGGAACTGGTTGGGCTTTGGCACGCACGCATCTGGTGCCGGACAACCTGTCGGTGGTAGCTGCCCGTCGATCTGTTGCAATGCAGATGGTAGCACGCTGGGTTGGTTGGAAATGATCGTCTTTTTGCGTTCCCGTGCGCCGAATGTGCCAATTCGATTGTTTTTCATTGAAACCTGTCAGTTCGTCATGCAAAGTGTTGAATCAGGACGTGTGTACATCCAGCCAGTAAAATAGTGCCATGCATGATTCGCTTTTGACAAAATTTCTTCTGCTGTCGCTGTGTGTTGCGACGATCACTGGGACCGATGTTGTCACCGCCAAAGAAAAATCTGATGTGTCCAATTTGATGCATCTGGCGATCGATTGCAGCAATCCAACAAGAGGGCTGATCGAAGCAGAGCTGACCATCCCGGTGGCTGCCAACGCAAAGGCAGAAAAACTGTCGCTGTGGTATCCCAAGTGGGTGCCTGGATCACACGGACCCGGTGGACCCATTGCAAATATCGCAGGGCTGAAAATTCATGACGCCGATGGGCAGCGTTTGAACTGGCGGCGGGCCCCGGGGGAGGTTTACCGGTTGGACGTAGAACTACCCCGTGGAACCAAACAGGTGCATGTGGCGCTGCGCTATGTGGCAAACCAGCCTACTACCACATCCTTCGGGCACGACTGCTTCTTTGCTGGAACGATCGGAGTGCTGAACCCAAGCTGCTTGTTGCTCTATCCCGACGGAGCTGATATCGACAAACAGAAGATTGCCGTGACGGTGAAAACCCCCGACCGCTGGCAATTGGCTTCCGCCTTGCCCAAGTCACAGAAAGATGAAAAGGACGGTAATCGGCACTCGTTCCAGAACGCCACTCTACGCACTCTGGCGGACAGCCCCATGATGCTTGGCAAGTACTACCAAAAGTTTGATCTGGTCAAGGACCAATCTCTCTCTCCTCCGCACACGCTGCATGTTTTCTCCGACAGCAAAACTGCAGACAGCATCGGTGACGAGGTCGTCAAGAAGTATGCGGAAATGGTGCGGCAGACGTCTTATCTGATCGGATCCCATCCCTTTGACCGATTTGATATTCTGCTCGGAGTCACGGACTCACTGCCCAAAAATGGGCTCGAACATGCACGGTCAACTTTCAACATCCTGCCACCTTCTTCACTGAAATCAGTCAGTGCCCTCAAGGGTTGGGATCGTTTGCTGGTTCCACATGAATACCTTCACGCCTGGTGTGGCAAATATCGAAGGCCTGATGGAATGTTGACAAGCGATTTTCATACCCCAAAAGATACAGAATTACTCTGGGTCTACGAAGGTCTCACGCAGTATCTGGGAGAGTTGGTAGAAGCACGAAGCGGATTGATGAGCGATGATGAATTCAAAAACCGGCTCTGGGTCGAATTGCGCAATGCGATGAACCAGCAGGGGCGGCAATGGAGGACGCTTGCCGATACGGCAGCTGCATCCCATATCCTCCGGGCAGCGAGCCCCAGTTGGGGTGGATTGAGACGTAGCCAGGATTACTACATGGAGGGAATGCTGTTTTGGTTGGAGGCCGATGCGAGAATCCGGCATCTGACAAACGGTAAAAAATCGCTGGATGATTTCTGCCACGCCTTCTTCAAAGCCAAACGATCAGTCAAAAAGCCGGTCGCGTACGATCGAAACGAAGTTGTCAAGCAACTTCAGGCTGTTGCAAAGTTCGATTGGGATGGTCTGATCTCCCGTCGGATCGAGTCGTTTCAACAGCAATTCGATCCCGAAGTCGCCAGCCTTCTTGGCTACCGCTTTGAGACCACCAGCGACAAACCGAATGTTCCAGCCAATACATTTCGGCAAAGATCAGGCGTTGACTTGCTTGACTCACTCGGACTTTCCATCTCATCCGCAGGCGAGATCCGAACCGTGTTGCTGGATAGCCCTGCCGACAAAGCCATGCTCGCTCCTCAGCAAAGTATTGTCGCCGTTGGCGATCATAAGTGGAGCGGGAATCGTATGTTGGATGCTGTCAAACAGGCGGTAAATGGAGATCCAATCAAACTGTTGATTTCGGACCATGAACGTATCAAGCCCGTCCAGATCCAGTACTATCGCGGCCTTGTCTATTGGAATCTGCTTCGCGACGAGTCCAAACACGACTGGCTGGCCGAAATCCTGAAACCAGCAGCCAACTGAGGAAGCCAGAAACGGGGGACACAAACAGACGCCTGATTTCAGCCAGACGCCTGATTTCAGTGCATTGGTATTTCAGTAAAGTGGTTCGCGGTTTCTGATGGCAGCAACCCGAAACCCACCGCCGGTTCAGCCAAAACGCTACTTGGAAAGGTCAAAGCAGGCACCCTCTTGAGTGCTTCGTACATAGAGTCGACCGTTGCTGAATGCTGGCGTTGACCAGCATTTTCCCTCGATGGCCTGGGCGCGCCCCAGCTCTTTGTAGCCCTCTGGTTTCGCTTCTACCAACGTGACTTCGCCTGCATCCGATAAAACAATCAAACGGTCTCCCAACAGAATGCAATTTCCCGGACCAAAGCCCGGTTGTGACCATTGGATCTCACCCGTGCTCAGCTCAACACATTGCAATGGTGCCCGACCATATTTCTTGAATTCAAAAATACCATACAAGTGGCCCTGATGGACAACCGGAGTACTCCAGTGATTCATCAATTCATTCGCTTTGAACCAGACTTCGTCTGCTTCTTTGGATTCATTGATCGAGAAAAGTCCTGCCCCGACTCCGTAACCGGCCGAGCAATAGACTTGATTGCCTTCGCAGATGGGCGAGGCGGCTGTGGAGACACTGAAGGGAAATTGCGATTTCCAGATCAGTTCCCCCGTTTTTGCCGCTAACGAAACCAACCCCGATTGCATGAAGAAGATGACTTGTTGCTTTCCATCCACTGTTGCCAAGTGGGGCGTTGCGTGGGTCATCATTTCGTCGCCCGTTTTCCAAAGAACTTCTCCCGAGTTCTTGTCGAACGCAAGGAAAGTTTCACTGGGGCCGCCACCGCTGACGAACAGCGTTTGATCGTGCAATAAAGGGGACGTTGCGTTGTACCATTTGATAGCACGACCTGAAAATTCTTTGACCACATCATGTCGCCATACCACCGTCCCATCGGTTGCATCAAGGCAACTTAAAACCAGACGCCCATCGTAGATGTAGACGTGGTTCCCATCGACGGTGGGCGTGTTTCGTGGGCCGTCGCCACCGCGATTCCCAGACGCTCCAGCATTTCCGCCGTCGTGCCCGTAATCGCTGGAACTCAGCGGTGCCGCCCACAATTCCTTGCCGGTTTCTGAGTCCAACGCAATGCATGTCTCGCGATTCTCGCCCTCATATTCGCGGGTGATCACCGTGTAAACAGCGCTGTCAGAAACAGCGAACGAGCTGAATCCCAGGGTTGTCGGAACTTTCCAGATGGCTTTTTGCATCCCAGACTGGAACTGATCCGCGTCGATCGACTCCGACGACTTTCCGTCGCCATTGGGGCCACGGTATTGATTCCAGTCAGCTGCATCAAGCGAAAGTGGAATGAACGAAAGACCAGCAAACATAAGAAGCGACTTCATGAATGATTCCGTGGGCATGCCGTTTTGGGAGATTGACCAGAGGGTGCGCGATAGTCTCTTGCATCATCATCCACCAAACGGACAACTTAAATGCTGTCACTTTGTTGGGGTAGGGGATACCCCTCGATGCTCGCCAACGTCTGCAGCTGTATCAGCTTCCTTGCGATTCCAGACTCGTTTTCAGACTATTTGCTGTCTGGGTTCGATGCCTCGTACGGAGAACGATAGGACTTTTTCCACCGTGTATCGGTTGCAATGACGTCACTGATGAGAGCACGCATCAAGGCAGGATCATCGTGCTGGTGCTCCATTTCGTGTTCCAGTAAATCCAGCTTTTGTCTCAGTAGAAAACCCTGCATGCGCTGGTAGGGAGTGATTCGACCGGTTCGCAAATAGACGCCAACCTCCATTCGCCTGGACCATTCGTCCCACCTCGGAATCCAGAATTTCGCGTGCTCATAATCCCCGCTCGTCGCTCCTGACAGAGCGTCGGCACGAATGAATCGTATCTCCTCAAGGCATTCGTCGCGTGATGGATAGAATGCATAGCACATCACGATGCTCAGAGCGATCAGGCCGATCAGCAGAGTGGCACCAACGATGTTCGGTCCAATGATCCTGTCTAACGCGAGTTTTACCGGTTCAGATGGATCACTTGAAGAAGCATTCGGCACATGAGCTGACGTAGCAACTTTTGATTCATCGATTCGACAAAGTCGCAGGATGATCCCTGCAAATCCCAGAAAACCAAGAATCGCAATCCCAACCTGTTCGACAATGCCAAACTTTTCAGCCAGTTTCTTGACGGCAAAGTCTGCCGAAGACGAATCCAGATTGTGAATCGGATTGGTGTAGATATCAAAGGCATGCGTATGAGGCGATGGATTCACACCCGGGGGAATCAAGGGGCGGTTCACTGAGTAGGCAATCGCGGTCACCACGACGATCAAACAGACCACCCACACGAAAACACTGCGTGAGCCAAACTGCTTTGCCATCCATCCAATTGTCCCCAAATTTATCCCGGCCCCAAGCACCAACAGGATAAACGCCGCACCCGGAGAATTGGCATGTTGAAACATCATCCCCAATTGGCTCATCGCCAGCATGGGTGTCGCATAGACGGGAACCGAGACGAACACCATTCGCACAGGTGCCCACCAATCATCTCGACCCATCGCTTCACCCAATGAGCCCCACGGTAACACCGCCGCAAGAAGGCCAACCCCGGAAATGGCGACCAGGGACCACAGCCCCACCGGTCCAGCCAATTGCCGACAAGCATAGATGAACATCGCCAGCAGACGACGAACACCGATGACCGCGACTGGGTCCTCCGAGCATGCTTCTTTGCCGTCCTTATTGGAAGCATCTTCGCAATCACTGCTGCGGCCAGCGGGTGCACCGAAGCGATCCCAAATCGCTCCAACCACGGTCACCAGAAACAGCGATGCGGCTGCAAACATCAAAATCACATAAGGACGTGAAAGCGTCACGCCGTACAGAAGCGAAAGTGGGTTGAACAGAGGTGCCGATAAAGCGAATGCGGACATGGCCCCCGCTTTTACCTTGGCACGTCGCATTTCCAACAAGATCGGCAACACCCCGATGCTGCATACCGGCAGCAACATGCCGATGGCCCACGACTGCGGAAGAGAACGCAAGCTTGAACCACCGAAAATTCGGCGGATTCCAGCTCTGTCAAAGTAGAAACGAAGAATGGCTGCCACCAATAAGCCCACCAGCAGCGTCGGTGTCGCTGCTAGGAGTGCCTCGCCAGTTCGGAGCGCGCCGCCGTACAACGCCTTGAAAAGCCAGTCGCTCATCAATTTACCTGCTTCCCATGATCGCCATGTTCGTGATCCCCGTGGCTGTGATCGCCGTGGTCGTGATCCCCGTGGTCGTGATTGCCGTGGTCGTGATCCCCGTGGCTGTGATCCCCGTGGTCGTGATCCCCGTGGCTGTGATCGCCATGTTCGTGATCGCCGTGGCTGTGATCCCCATGGCTGTGATCGCCGTGGTCGTGATCCCCGTGGCTGTGATTGCCGTGGTCGTGATCCCCGTGGTCGTGATCCCCGTGGTCGTGATCGCCGTGGCTGTGGTCTCCGTGGCTGTGGTCTCCGTGGTCGTGATCCCCGTGGCTGTGATCTCCGTGGCTGTGGTCGCCGTGGTCGTGATCGCCGTGGCTGTGGTCGCCGTGGTCGTGTCCATGATGGTCATCGTGGCTGTGACCTTGGTATCGTTCAATACGTTCGTTGGGATCGAGAGACTTCCAGGCGTCTTCTGAAATTTTACACAATTGGGTGATTTGCTCGATCTGAGGTTTTTCCCATTGGTCCGTTTTGTTTTCAATTGACGATCGAACTTGTTCACTTGATTCGTAAATCGGAATCCACAGTCGCTCATCAATATTTGTGTCTGCCGCGAACTCCGGTGCCCATGATACAAGATCAGTCAATTCGGACTTGAGCTGCGTGTTGGTTTGGTCATTCTCCAATTGATCCAGTCGGTCTCGCATCTTACGACAGAGATCACCGAGCGAGTTTGGCATGTGGCTTGCCGTCTCATGTTGATGCACATGAGTCGAGGCTTGGTCGGATTCTTTGGAGCAACCTCCACATACCCAAGCCAGTGTCGCCATGCTCACACACATAAGCAGAAATCTCATCATTTATACTCCGGTGCTGGGACTTCTTTCATGATTCGGGCGATCACATCGTCAGTGGATTCACCATGCGTGATCAAACGCACAGACAATACTGGCTGGGCGACGTGTGCCACATCACAGGGAGTGACAAAGTCACGTTGGTTCAACATTGCCCACGCCTGCGCCATGGCTTGCCATTGCATCATTCCTCTTGGGCTTACACCAAGATCGACGGCGATGTCGGATCGGCTGGCTTCCACCAGGTCGATCACATAGTCTGTCACCCGTGGATGAACGCTGACTTCCTGGACTTTCTGCTGCAACAGCACCAGGTCAGCCAATGAGATCGAAGACTTTGGTGTGGCGTCGCTACTGGACTCAGGCGAGTGTACTTCGCGTGACAGGATTTGTCTCTGAGCCTCGCGGTCCGGGTAACCGATCTTCAACTTGATCGCAAAGCGATCAAGTTGGGCTTCAGGTAACGGATACGCGCCATGGGAGTCGATGGGATTTTGAGTTGCAATCACAAAGAAAGCAGGTGACAACGAATGTGGTTTTCCATCAATGGTCACTTGCCGTTCAGCCATCGCCTCCAGCATCGCACTCTGTGTTCGGGGCGTGGTTCGATTGATCTCATCTGACAGAAGCACGTCGGCAAATACCGGACCCGGGTTGAACTCGAATTCCCGAGTTTTCTGGTTGAAGATACTGAAGCCCGTGATATCGGCAGGCATCAAATCGGGTGTGCATTGAACTCGCGACAATTTGCCTTCAATCGCTTCTGCAATTGCTTTGGCCAGGGTCGTTTTTCCCGTTCCAGGCAGGTCGTCCAACAGCAGGTGGCCACGCGCCAGCAGGCATGCGATGACCATGTCGATCTGATCATCTTTGCCCAGCAGGACGCTGCGCAGGAAGGTCTGCAAGGAAGCGACGTGGGATTGGGTTACGGGACAGGCAGTCCCTGACTTGGACGTGTCCTCGTCAGTCATATTCATTGTACAGTTTTATGGTTGAGAGACATGATGGTTCGAACGCGCAGTTGACTTACCAACTGCAGGGCATCTTGATGTGCCAACTCATGGCCGTGCCCAAAGAATAAACAATCAGCTGAATCGGCGAATCGCTTCACTGACTTTGCGACACTCAAGTCAGCTTGAACAAGATCTTCCAGCCAGGCTCGTTGAGACTTGCCGACAGGACGAGCCGAGCCGGCCAGACGTGCTCGGGTTTCAATGATTTTGACCGCCAGCCTGATTCGCTGTCTTGGCCGTAGCCAGCCAGAAAAGAACCAGACAGCCGACAATAGAAAATCAATCCAGAATCGGCGTGAGACATAAAGAATCACAAGCGACAGCACCGACGCAAGCATCAGCGGCCAATGAGCCATGGCAAATTGACGTGCCAGAAGACCCCACGAAGGTTGGTAGTAAGGTTGCAGGTATCCAGGCGTTGGTTCAATCTCAAACCATCGCCCATCATTCAATTGGACCTCGGCCCATACGTGCACATCTTCTGGCAGGACACAGGCATGACCAGCCGTGATCTCATAGGCGTCAGGACGCACATAAAAACCGGTCACCAAACGTGAAGCGAAACCAAGTCGTTGAGCCATCAACGCGGCGGTCGTGGCGAATAAGTGGTCACCACCGCGACGTGATTGCAGGAAGTCGGTCAGGGAACTCGCTGTCTCGGTGCCCGCACGTTCAAAGGCAAAACCCGATCGCAGGGTTTGCACGCAAGACGCTAGCCGATCGACAGGGTTGTCGTGACCCGCTCGTGCCGATTGAACAAGATTATCAATCAGCTTCCCAGTGGAAGGATCCAACTCAATGGTTTCCGACCGGGACATCGTCGCATGGGTCTTCTCTTTGAGATGTTCTCGAATGTCGTCTTCCATCAGCCGTGCATGTGCAACGTGAACGACCGTGAGTGGAGGCACTTTTTTCCGACCTGGCATGAAAAAACAGCCGTCTTCGCTGATTGCGAAAAAGTCCTGACGATCGACCGCTTTGATATGGATCCCCGCCGCCAGCATCGGTGCAGGGATCCGTTGCGAATCAAGCCCAATGATTTTGAGCAGCCCAACGGATACCGAGTCAGGGTTGCGCAGGAATGATGCCCGCGTCACTGGATCGAAAAACCAGACAGCATCCTTGATGTCAATTCGTGTGAGTGTTGAACGACTCAAATTCGCGGATTGCGACCATTCATGCCCATCAAACGTGTCATACCGCTGCATCGCCAGACGAATGCCAGTCGGGCCATCCCACTGCACAACATCATTGCTCCGCACGCTCTTGGAGTGTGTATGTTTTTTTGACGGTAAACGGTCAGTCGAGAAGCCGGCAGCACCCTGGTCTGTTCTTGCCGCTTTCTCGTGCATTGGAATCACGTCGTCGCTGTTCATGCCCTGACGTCGTTCCCAGATATTCCTTTTCTTCTTGGGAGGCCCCAGAGAATCATTGAACATGTCAAACAGCGTCGACTCAGTGGATTCCAGAAAGATCTCAGAGTCCACTGCACCGAAGGACTCAGCATGATCTTTGGCCGCGATAGCCTCGTCTCCAGTACCAACACCACGCCGCGCGGCGGGGTCAGACCAGTTGCTGCCACCACTGGTGGGCATGAAACCAAACTCAAAACGCTTTGACGATGGACTACGGTTTCGGATCGCATAACCACCAGCTGCCAAAACTACCAACGCAATAATGATGATTCGTGGTCGCAGCGACCACGACCGCTCCACTGATTCGGGCATCGCCAGATCCAGCCGTTCCCAACGGTTGGCAACCAGATGCCAGACACAGATCAACATCCACAACAGCGGTAATGCCACGGCATTTTGATCATCGGAAATGGCAGCACAAAAGAGCACAAGAAATCCACTGATGACCAGAGACAATGACCAGGTGCGACGGGTGGAATCAGCCACCGCCATCCCAAGAGACACTGTGCCGAAAGTTGTCAAAGCCGACATTTCGAATGGAATGGGAGCCCCGTAAGCTCGCCCGACGATTGCAAACACAATCGGTGTGACACACAAACTGCCAATCGTGATGTTGGTTGCAAACCCCGAGTGACGAAATTGTCGGAACCAACTTTGCAGAATGATGGCAAAAGCAAACAGCCCGCAAATACTGCCCATCTCGGATAGAAACCAGGGACGGGGTTCCGCATAAAACCGGAAGGGCACAACTGCAGCAATGCCCAAAACCGCTAGCACAATCGTTTCGATTCTTCTACGCGACCAGGTTTGCATCACGTACCTCTGGCCATAACGAAAGAAGTTGGGATGCCAGCTCCTGATCAGCAGCAATCACCCGATGCATGTGGTCTTGCGATAAGCGTCGATTTGCATCCGGATCTGCGGCGCAGACCACAATGTCACCATTCTGATTCGATGAAATGGTGACCGATAACCGATTCTGCAAGGGGGCCTGAGGATGCTGCACGCCCAGGCCTTCGGCCGGGACTCGTGCCAAGGCGTCCATCATCTGGACGAAGCCGTTACGGCCACGCATGACATGGATGACCTGTTTGCCGATGCGAACAGTCAACGAAACCGTGGGATGATGCAGATTTGCCAGAACACTTGCCGCGACTCGAATACGGTTTGCGAGTGGTTCACGATGCTCAAAAGCTCCGATATCCACGATCACTTCCACGTTGCAGGACTGCGGCGCGCTCCGCTCGGTAACCACCAGATCACCGTAGCGAGCAGTCGCAACCCAATTCACTTCACGGAGACTGTCCCCATTTCGATAATCACGGATGCCGATGAAGTTGCCCGTTCGACCACTTCGTTCGCCTTCGCCCAGTTCTGCAGTATTACGACCCTTCAGCAGCGCCTGTCCGTTAATGGGATACACTTTTGGCCACACCGTGATGGGTGTTATATCTTCAAGTTTGCGTTTTGCCGTCCAAATGCCAAAAGGAAACGAACACGTCAGCATCGCATCCCCGTCGGGATAACAGCCTCTGAAATCCGGTTGAATCGAGAAACGGTAAGTTGATGTTGTTAATGCACGGACAAATGCCAACGCGACAGTCGGAAGCTTTTCTGTATCCACGTATTTGCATGAACGATCCAGAAAACCTTCAACCGATAAACCCCACAACGGCATGGGTAACCAATTCCGTACCGAAAACTGCAATTCACACGGATCATCTTCATGGACTTGGGGCTTCTTGGGACGCAGCGAGCAGGTCACTGCACGAACCGCGACCGCCGGCCAAATCATTCCGACTGCAATGACCGATGTCAGCGCGGCTGCCAGCGTCCAACCAATTGGCGCAAAGTAGAGTCCAATGATCACGCTGGCGAACGTTGCAAGCACAAACCAGCCAACCGGCTCTTTCAACCAATAAACAAAACGATTTGCCCATGGACAAAAATCTGTGGTCAGCACACGGGCTGCCCAGCTTTTGCCCTCACGCAAGTCATGGAATGAATCCATGGAATTGCACCTCAGGTACAGAAAATTACTAGGGGTAAATACACTGTGGCTATTCAGACTCGTGGTGGACCCCGTACCGAGATGCTGTCATCAAGAATAGTGCGATGGCATACGCGAACCGGGTTTAGGGAAATGATCTCCCCCGCGTCACCAAAATCGGTAATCACCGGGGCGGAAGTCACGAACCCATTTCGCAATGAGAAAAAACTTTGGCAAATACTGCAGCGTTCAGAATCGTGTTCATCCGGACCATCATTCTGACAGGGAGCAGAGTCTGAATGGCATGACCCACCCGAGGCTGTTTCCGGATGCTGGTCTTCAGCCTGACAAGAACCCTGATCTCCGTGTGAGTGATTGCAGCACGTTGTCGCCTCCGCTTCAGAATCCGAAACTGTCGGTCGGGGCGCGGTACAGCACGATCCAGTTGATCCAACACAACCGACATGCAACCAGCCAGCAACATTACTTATCAGCAATGAGGCAATGCACAGGCAGGCAGATGAATGGCGGAAAGCGTACAAGCAACGACTCGAAAAAAAACCGGCAGACGCCCATGCGCCAAGACACAAATGTGGTTTGAGCAGGGATCCCTGCTCAGGTGAACTACAGCTGCAAAAATCTGAATAATCAGACTGCCATGCGTCAGTACGGTCCGTCAATGCAAATGTTCACCCATCATGCAAGAAACACATGATTTTCACGGTTTTGTCTTCATAACCCCCCGCCACTTGGCCCGAAATCAAATTTGATTGAGCGATACCCGAGGAAAGTTGCCATGAATGATTTCGGGGCTGCGGCCACGGTACCGCATTCTCTTTGTCGTTCTCTTTGATATTGAGCGCCATCATCGAGATGGCAAACATGCCAGCGATCATGATGGAACGTTCAACGACGCAGTCCATCCGTCATCTCACTTGTCGATGATATCAGGTGATTTGTCAGCTGGCCTCGCGACCCTTGATGCGGCTCTTGATGCGATAGATGCTACGCGAGCCCACGATGCGATCACGTTTTTCTTGAGCTAGAGGAACTTCAAACTCAAGCAACCCGGTTGTACTTGTCAGCGGCAGAACCTTGTCGATTTGCAGATCGAATTCCAGCAAGTAATTTTCCACCGCTTCTGCGTCTTCAAAGGGATTGTCCGGAACCACGTTGCGTCCGGTTAACGAGAACACATCCTTGACGCCACGAGCGACATCAGGATCACTCATGAACAGTTCCTTGAGATTCTGTTGCGTGACAAAATCGGTGACCCAGAAAGCATCTTGGTAACGATTCAGAACGATGCTGATATTGTGAAAAAAATCCTTCATTTCAGTTTGGCCAAAGTACAACAGCAGGCCTTCGGTCACCATCGTAAATGGCTTCTCGACATCCAGCGAATTCAGCGAATCCATCACACTTTTCTGGTTCAGAACATCGACCGTACAGCAATGCAGCACACCTCTTGAATCATGCTCTTCATCCATCAAAGTGTTGCGAATGAGTTTTGCTTTGTGAATCATCAAATGTGGCAAATCAGACTCCACATAAATCGTACCCGGACTCATTCGCGACCATTGCAATCCCCGCGGTGAAACACCTGAGGCAAACTCGACAACCTGAGAGGTGTGACTGCCTGCAACCAGTGCGTTGATCGCGCGGTATCGACTTTGGAACAGAACCGCCATCGAGGCTTGAGTCATCTCTTCGCTGATGTCGAGATTTTCAGAAGTTGCGCGCCATCCCGTTGTAACGTGGAGTCCTCTGCGAGGTTGAGAGATCGGTCCATGCCGCGCAGATAGCCTACAATCTTCGCCGTGGGACTTACCGGATCAAATTGCTCATTGTCTTCGGTCGGATCATGCAATAAAGAAGGCTCAATGCTGAAACGCAAGTCCCGCGCAGGTTCCAGAACACTGGAAGGTATCGCGGCCTCCGCGGTCAATATCGAGGCAGCGGTCTCACTGTCCAACCGTTCCAGTTCGGGATTCTTCAACTGAACCTTGTGTTGGAAAACAAGATAATGAAGCTGGTTCAACGCATGCATTGGCTTCATCCAGCGACAGTTCATCGGTATCCTCCCAAACGCCAATTGCATCGAGTTCGACGGTGAACCATGTTCGCAGCGGATCTTCCTGTTCAAATCCGACAACCTGTTCCCGAATCTTGTTTGTCAGTTTTTTCGTTTCATCTTGAAGAGTGAGTTTTGTCATGTTGGCTGCCGGGCGAAACATCGTTGCGGCGAAGCGATCCCAGCGATCTTCACGACTCCAAAGGGTCATTTTCTGCTGGGTCTCTGGTAGCCCCAAAATCAAATCAACTTAATCCATTCCAACACAACGATGTTCCCATCCACGGTATCAAGGCTGCCCTTCCAAGCGGGTTTAGCCGCCGAACCGGTCGTTGCGGGCCCCGAAAAATCAAATATTTGTTGAAATGTCGATCGGCAGCAAAACGCAATGACGCAAATTTTGAAAAGATTCTCACGTAACCTTTGCCCGTTCCGCGTTATTGCCTGTTAACAACCCGCCACTCTCATCCATTGCCCAAGCAGAATGTCTGATCAACAACTTGAATTTGTTCAATTGTTGACGTCCCATCAGGGACGGCTGTATGCGTACGTCTTTTCGTTGCTCGGTAATGTTGACCAGGCCCGCGATGTGATGCAGGAAACCAACAAGGTTCTGTGGCAGAAGTCCAGTGAGTTTGAGCTGGGAACGAACTTTGCCGCATGGATGATGAGGACAGCTTACTATCAGGTGATGGCTCATCGCCAAAAGTGTGCGCGTGAACGTCTGGTCTTCGATGATGAAATGACCGCTCAGTTGGCGGCCGTGTCCGAAACCCGCACTTCGCAGATGGAACGAAGACAGACGCTGCTGCAGGATTGTCTGAAAAAACTGTCCAATAAAAATCGTGACCTGATTCGGGCCCGCTACCAGAATGGGTTTGAATTGGCGGTGATCGCCGAAAAAATGAACCGGAAAACCAACGCGATCAAGCAGGCTCTGTTCCGAGCCCGTGCCGCCCTGATCGAATGTGTGCGTGCCAATTCGGAAGAACCGATCAGCGGAGAAGCACCGTGAATCATTCGGATATCCCAACAGAACTGCAATCGTTGCTGATGGATGCGTTTGACGGAACACTGGATCCTGAGTCAGCAACCCAGTTGCAACAGCGTCTTCGAACCGACCCCCACGCGATGTCGTTGTATGTCGATTTCTGTGAGATGCATGCGGCATTGGCATGGGAACACGGCCAAGTCGTTGCCGATATCACGCCGCCAGTGGCTGAATATGAAGAAACACGCAACAGGCTCGGCCCGATTCAATGGAGCATCGCGATCGC